>JAERTH010000044.1 GCA_016844955.1 Fidelibacterota bacterium
CTCGATATAGTTCAATACGTTGGGGTCAGTAGTTGCCAGGTAGTTTTTAACTTCAGATCGATTTATATAAGTCTTAGTGCCCATTAAATGTATCTCCGGTCTTTTATCGTTAAGAGCCCTAAAATAACCAGAGGGATGGTGAGTATGTTGATTTTTTACACCCAATACACAAGAATTCATACCGACAAATTTTTCATCTTGCATGTGAAAATTAATACTGCTTTCTAAGGTCAAGACAAAAAATGGAATGAGGTCAATTGGTTAAAAAGCTGGGTGTGATCTTCGTTTTGAAATATTAAGTTATCCCAAATAATTCATACGAAGGAGCATTCATGAAGAAAACGCTCGTCCTGGACACCAATGTCATCCTGCATGACAGCGACTGCATTTATCATTTTGAAGACAACGATATCATCTTGCCCATGGCGGTATTAGAAGAGCTCGATCATTTCAAAAAAGGCAATGATGTTCTGAATTTTCATGCAAGGGCCTTTGTGCGGGCCATTGACAATCTATCTACTGAGAAGATGTTTGAAGATGGCGTAAAGTTAGGTGCCATGCAGGGCGTTTTTCGGGTTGAGATGAATTCAACCAGTGAAGATCTGGCTGGTGTTTTCACTGAAGATATCACTGATCATCGCATTCTATACACAGCCTATGAATTATCCAAAACCGAGACACAGCGGGTTGTCCTGGTCAGCAAAGATGTAAATCTGCGCATGAAGGCCAAGGCTGTTGGTCTGGAGGCCCAAGATTATTTCACCGATAAGGTTGACAGTGTGGATGAACTGTATACAGGGAAATCCATACTGGAGAACATTGATGGCGAGTTAATCGATAAACTCTACCAGAGCCCCTATGAAGTTCCCTTTGAGGAGGGAGCCGTGGCAACCGACCCGGAGCCATGGCATCACTTTATCTTGAAAAATGACCAGAAATCAGCCCTGGCCGTGTACAACCCCAACCAGGATTTATTGCAACGATTGGACAAACGAGCGGCCCATGGAATCATCCCCCGGAATGCAGAACAACTCTTTGCTCTGGATGTGCTAACTAATGATGAAATTCCCCTGGTTTCAATTACAGGCAAGGCAGGAACAGGTAAAACCCTACTGGCACTGGCTGCAGCAATGGAGAAAAAGCGCTCTTACCGTCAGATCTTTATCGCCCGGCCCATTGTCCCACTGAGCAATAAGGATATCGGCTATCTCCCCGGTGATATCAAGTCCAAAATTGACCCTTACCTGCAACCCCTCTGGGATAATCTAAAAGTTATCCAGAATCAGTATCTGAATGACAATTCAGAATTTGAAAAAATCAATAAATTGGTAGAAGAAGAAAAAATTGTCATTGCACCTCTGACCTATATTCGCGGTCGCAGCTTGCAGAAAATATTCTTTATCGTGGACGAGGCGCAAAATCTCACACCCCATGAGATCAAAACAATCATTACACGAGCAGGTGAAGGAACCAAGGTGGTTTTCACTGGAGATATTTTCCAGATTGATCACCCCTTCCTTGACAGCCAATCCAACGGGTTATCATATCTCATTGATCGTTTTAAAGGGCAGCGTTTATATGCTCATATGAACCTGGAAAAGGGAGAACGTTCCGCGCTGGCGGAATTGGCTTCGAACTTGTTATAGTTCTTTTTATTTAACTCTAGGCGCGGATTCAAATCCGCGCCTGGAACCAATCATCACCACCGGAAAACCTACAATGCCAAACCAACAAAACCAACGCGCTGAATACATCGCACGCATCAATCGGGTAATTGATCATATCGACCGAAATCTTCAACACGAACTCACGCTTGAGGAATTGGCCAGAGTCGCCAACTTTTCCCGGTTTCACTTTCACCGCATCTTCAGCGCAATGATGGGTGAACCATTGAACCAATTTATTCTACGTTTACGACTTACTAAGGCGGCCACACAGCTACATGATGTTTCGGAAAAATCTATTACTGAAATAGCACTGGACTGCGGGTTTTCCAGCTCCGCGGCCTTTGCTCGTGCCTTCAAACAACGCTTCCAGATGAGCGCCAGCACCTGGCGTGAAAACGGAGTCCTGGAAAAAAGCAAGAATGGTAAAACGAATAGCAATTCACAACAACTTCTCGGCAAGGAGGGGAAAGCAAACAGCCTGGCTGCTGAATATTCTATGGGAGATTGGTTACTGGAAATGGATCCGGAAACCAGAACCCTAAGATGGAGCACCAAAAATATGACCACCATGAAAGATGTAACGGTAGAAGTAAAGAATTTTCCTGAGATGCACGTAGCATATGTACGCCACATCGGTCCCTATGCAGGTGATTCGGCATTGTTTCAAAGCCTGTTTGAGAAATTAGGTCGCTGGGCAGGACCACGGGGACTTTTCAGTAACCCGGACACGAAGGTTCTTACGGTTTATCATGATGATCCCAAACTTACCGATGAAGACAAGTTGAGAACCAGCGCTTGCATTACCATTCCTGCTGAGATGGCCGTAGATGGAGAAATAGGCAAGATGACCCTGGATGCTGGTGATTATGCCGTGGGTCACTTTGAGATTAATGCAGACCAATACACGGAAGCCTGGAACCATGTCATGGGTGGCTGGTTACCCCAGAGTGGATATCAGCCGGATGACCGCTTGTGTTTTGAGATGAATCTCAATGATCCCAACAAACATCCCGAAAAAAAGCATATCGTAGATATCTGTATCCCCGTAAAACCATTGTGATATTTTGACCTGCCAGGCGCGGATTCGAAACGAAGTAAGACGAGAGCATGCTCGAAGTCAATCCGCGCCTGGAAACGATGTTCAAAACAAGGTGGGTGTCGTTTTCTGGGCCTCTAGATCCAGCAACTTCCTTTTAATATCCAGCCCCCCAGTGTACCCCCCTAATGATCCATCTGCGGCAATCACCCGATGACAAGGAATTATAATGGGGATGGGGTTCTGCCCATTGGCAGCGCCCACCGCTCGCATTCCACCAGGATTATCCAGACGCTGAGCTAATTCACCATAGGAAATTTTGTGGCCATAAGGAATTTTCTGTAAGGCACCCCAAACACTTTTCTGAAAAGGTGTGCCCTCCGGTGCGAGTGTGAGTTCAAACTGATCTCTTGCACCAGAAAAATACTCATCCAATTGACCCAATACCTGTTTCAGTGCTGGTTTGTTCGCTTGAATTTCAGATTCCGGATACATTTTTTGCAAATATGAGAACAGGTGTTGCTTTGCATCAGGGCCCAAGAAGAGCGCACTAAGGCCTGCCTCCTGGGTCGCCAAATAGAGGTGACCCACCGGGCTTTTCATGGCCGTGTAGTTGATTATCAAAAGCTGTTATTTCTTTGTTTGTGAGGTAATAAATCCTTCAATGCGACTTTTGAGGTCATCTCTGGTACGACGATAGTCTGGAAGTTTAGATTCATCCACACTCCAGCCATGGAAGGGATCCTTGATGCTCCAATGAATACGCTCCACCTGGCCAGGAAAAGTGGGACAGGTTTGAGCAGCATGGTCACAGACTGAAATCACAACATCAATCCCGGCATCCAGAAAATCATTAACATCATCTGAGGTTTGACCCCTAATATCAATACCAAGTTCTTCCATAACCAGAATAGACATGGGGTGCACTTTGCTGGGCTCCACACCGGCTGAAAAAACCTCGAAATTATCACCAGCCATCTCGCGTAACAGACCTTCCCCGATTTGGGAGCGACAGGAGTTTCCCGTACATAAAAACAATACTTTTTTCACTATATTTTCCTAATTCCGTTTAAGATATACTACTTCCCAGGGGTCATTCATCAAACCAGCGCCATACCCTACACCATAGGATAAGCCTCCCAAAAGAACAGTTCCAGTTATAAAGTCCTTGAATTCCCAATCCACTTCATCGCCAGCTTCATTTTCGGTTTTCCCACCTGAGGTGAGATACGTCAGACCACTGAGGCTAAGTGAAATAATACCACACATTTTTCCAAAACGCCGACCCTTGCCCTTTTTCACCATGACCTGAGAAACCTCGAACAGCGGCAATGTCTGATCCTGCCCCATAACCTCAAAGGTCACCGACTCCATGGACATGCGAATGTTTTTCCCCTCCAGGACAAAACCATTGCTGTGATAAATTTTTCCCACTGCGTACTGTGACATCACGTCCTGCCCCAGTGCTGTCGAGCTGAACACGGTAGCAATTATCAGAACTGTTAATAGTGATCTGGTTTTCTTCATGGTTGCTTTATCCTCGATTCTTTTTGGCTGATATTTTGAACCACAATTTAGTTGAATATCGTTTTAAATAAAGTGCAAGCTCATGAATGTCAGCTAACTGGCACCCAGCTTAATGATTCAAATACAATCATCATATTCAACGCTAATCAATTGTATCAGCCATGATAAGCATTATATTTGTCAAGTTATTACAATTTAAACATAATGAATGTTAGGTGAGTATGAGCATCGATAAAATAGACAGACAAATTTTAAATATTCTCCAGGAAAATGGTCGAATTTCCAACGCAGAGCTGGCCAGACGCATAAACATGTCACCGCCCCCCACCCTTGAAAGGGTCAAAAAACTTGAGCGTAATGGCTACATTCAAAACTATGTGGCCCTGGCAAATCCGGCCAAACTGGGATTGAGTTGTTTCACTTATGTGGAAGTCACTCTGGTACGGCACGGGCGCGAGGGAGTTGAACGCTTTATGAATGCCATTACCCGCCTGGATGAAGTCATGGAATGTCACCATATTACAGGTGGTGCCGATTTTTTACTCAAAGTTGCCAATCATGACATCCCTGATTATGAAAATTTTGTCCTCCATAAACTCACCGCTCTTCCAGAAGTGCAACACCTCAAAACCATGGTTGTCCTGTCCACATTAAAACATGAGACACGCCTGCCCACTGAACTAAATGAGAAGCAAAAGAAATGATGGTAAATTCAACCGGCTCTGCTGGCTCCAAACACCTGATTGCGCTTGTGGGTTTTGGCACCGTTGCCACAGGGTTATGTAAAATTCTGCTTGAAAAACGTGAACACCTCTCAGCGGCTCATGGTTTCGACTTTGAGATTGTTGCCGTTTCCACTCGCAGTCGGGGCACCATATATAACCCGCAGGGTTTCTCACTTCCAGAGCTGATAAATCTGTCTCAATCCACTACACCCTTTGAAAATCATCTGCAGGACTGGGACTCAGAAGCTATGATCCGCAAGTCCAATGCCACTGTTGTGGTAGAACTTGCACATACCGATCTAAACACTGCTGAACCCGCATTGACACATTGCCGCGCTGCTTTTGAAACGGGCAAACACGTCATTTCAGGAAATAAAGGTCCTGCAGCAATAGCCTATTCTGAATTGAGTGCACTGGCGAGCAAACACAAACTACTCTTTTTGAACGAAGCCACAGTACTAAGTGGAACCCCTGTTTTCAGTTTTGTGCATAATACGCTTGGTGGGAATAGAATTAAACGAATTCGTGGTATTCTGAATGGCACCACAAATTTCATACTCAGTGAAATGCAGTCAGGTTCAAGTTACGAGTCCACTCTGGCGGTAGCGGCAGATCGCGGCTATCTAGAGGCAGATCCAGCTGCAGATATTGAGGGATATGACGCCCAGGCAAAGCTGGCTATCCTGGCCAATATTCTTTTAGACACTCCCCTTGAGTTAGGACAGGTAAAACGGAGCGGCATTAGCTCCATTACTTCAGAAGACATCAAGGCCGCTGAGCAAGAAGGCAAGCGCTGGAAGCTGGTGGGAACCCTGAGCATTGAAAACAATACTGTCCAGGCAGAAGTTAAAGCTGAAAAATTGCCACTGGACGATCCTCTGGCACAAGTAATGGGCACCTTGAATGCGATTACCTTTTCCACAGATCTACTTGGAGATATAACAATTACAGGACCCGGTGCCGGTAGCATCGAAACCGGGTATTCAATATTATCCGATTTATTAATCCTTAACGGACAGGAAACATCATGAGTTTAGATCTAAAGGGTAAGGGGATCAATACCCGCGTAACCCACGCAGGTGAGAACCCTGATAATGTTTATGGAAGTGTGGGTGTACCAATTTACCAAACCTCAACCTTCAAATTTCGCGATGCCGATCATGGAGCACGCTGTTTTAGTGGTGAAGAGCAAGGGTACCTCTACACACGTATCGGTAACCCCACAACCAATACATTTGAAGCGGCTGTCGCTCATCTTGAACACGGTTATGGTGGAATCGCCACATCCTCAGGTATGGCTGCAGTAAGCAGCATTTATATGACCTATCTGGGTGCTGGCGTTCATATGGTAGGAACCGATGCTGTTTACGGTTCATCCCGTATGGTTATTGAAACTGATTTCTCTCGTTTTGGAGTGGAATACAGTTTTGTTGATACGGCAAATCTGGATGAAGTTCGCAAAGCAATGCGTCCCAACACAAAGTTGCTTTATATCGAGACCCCTGCCAACCCCACCATTAAGCTCACCGATATCGCTGCCTGTGCAGAAATAGCTCATGAACACGGGGCCCTGCTTGTGGTGGACAATACCTTTATGAGCCCGGTTCTGCAAAATCCGCTTGAGCTGGGAGCTGATGTTGTTCTCCACAGTATCACCAAATACATCAATGGACACACAGATGTGGTGGGCGGAGTGATTGTCACTAGAACCGAAGCTGAGTTTGATCGAATTAAGTCTGTGATCAACGGGATCGGTGGCACCATGGATCCTCATCAGAGCTGGTTGGTGCTCCGTGGAATGCGTACACTCTCTTTGCGGGTTGAGCGTGGTGAACAAAACGCTCAAAAACTGGCTGAATATCTGGAATCTCATCCAAAAATTGAGTGGGTACGGTATCCAGGACTGGTATCTCATCCTCAACATGATCTGGCAACCCGCCAGATGAAGGGCTATGGGTCCATGATCAGCTTTGAAGTCAAGGGTGGTGTGGAAAATGGAAAAACCGTACTCAACAATGTCAAAATTCCACAACTCGCCGTTTCTCTGGGTGGCTATGAATCCCTGATTCAACATCCTGCTTCAATGACCCATGCCAATATTCCTGTGGACGAACGGGAAGCTGCAGGGATTACCGATGGTCTGGTGCGCTACGCTGTGGGAACCGAAGATAGCGCCGATCTGCTGGCTGACCTGGATCAGGCACTGGCAAAAATTTAAGTTCTCTCATACAAAATGATTATCATCCCCGGCTCTTTAGGCCGGGGATTTTATTTTATCCTGAACCGATTTTTACGCATATTGATTGGCCATGATTCACAAGTCAAAATCTTTTGAGTTCACGAGGAAAACATGTACCCAAAAGCCCTTATACCCCTTCTTTCTCTCTTCATAATGATCTCCTGTAGCGCTCCCGAAGCAATTACTGGCATGGATCGACCATTAGAGGGTTTGCGTATTACTATTGATCCGGGGCATGGTGCTACTGAAGCTTACGATTCTTTCCGCGAGGGTCAAGCTGGAGAACGGGAGGAGTGGATCAATCTACGGGTTGCCAAAGCGCTTCACAAAAAGCTGGTCTGGGCCGGCGCATCCGTTCAACTCACACGCAAAAAAGATCGCGATGTGAGCCTTGGAGGACGCGCATCTTTAGCCAAACAATTTGACAGTGATCTTTTGGTTTCCATCCATCACAATGGATCAGGGAATGATCCAAGTATGGATTTACCCATTGTCTATTTTCATGGTGAGGCCAGCACAAACCCAGCCTCTGTGGATTTAGCTGAAATTCTAATTGAAGTGATGCGTGAAAAATTGACCTTCGAACAACCGCAGGCAGGAGCTGTTTATAGTGACCACCTGATCTATAGTTCTGGAACCTCCATTCTACGCAACACCATTGACCACATGCCCGGGGTTATTGGTGAAGGTGGTTTTTTCACAAATCTTGCCGGTGAAGCCCGACTAAAATCAAAAGATTATAACCAACTTGAAGCGGAAGTGTATTTTCAGGCCATTCTAAAGTATGTCAATCGCGGGCTTCCTTCAGTCAGGACATTAACACCTGATACATTGAAGTTTTTGGATGATAAAGCGCCCCTTGAGTTCCATTTGAATGATGGCTTTGGCAGTTATTTCTTTGAGGAAAAATCCTTTGCCGTCTATCAGGATGGTGAACCACTCCCCTACGTTTGGGATACTATGTCTGGTAGACTCAAAGTGCAACCCCGCCCTTTTGAAGACCGGAAAGTAACCTTCCAGGTTTTTGGACGAAATTTCAAAGGAAATGCAATCCACCCGCGTCCCATTACCTTTTTGACCGAGCAGGGATATCTCTGGTACGAATATGAAAAGTGGGAGGATGCCTATACCCGCGCCGGTGATTACTTTGCCATCGTCAACGTCCCTGCAGATTCCATGGATACGAGCATTCTGGAGCGTATTGATGAGGCCATCCACCTTTATCAACTGAGTCTTGAACTACAGATAGTCCACCCCCAGGCCAGAACAGCAGAGGAACGGATTCTCTCCCTCCTGGAGCTCAAACAGAAGGTCTCCGGCCTCGATTTGAATGGTGAAATTTCAGAGCAAACCCAGCGTCTGAAAGAATACTATCCACAGAACTAGCACTGCTAAAGCGTATGATAGACAAAGTGGATTATATTTGTTGATTTGCTCAAGTCAAACCCTTCGACGAGCTCATGGATCGGTACAACTAAAGCTTTATAAACTCACACAGGTCTGAATGTAGCAGATCCGTCAACTCACTAAAGTCATCTTCAGGAACACTGCACATAAGAAATCCAAAAACCGGATAAGCTTTGAAGTTTGTTCGTCTTAATTCCAGAGGGTTTCGAACCTGCTGGAGCAGTGCTTCATAGTCGAAACTTTTTATTTTTAATCCCTCAACTCCGGTACTGTTATTCAAGACTACCAGGGCAAAGACTTTTCCCGGATTGAGCTGGGTTTTTTTGGGCCAATCCGGCCAGGTTTTATTCACGAGGCATTCATAAATGTTCATATCCCAGGCGTATTGGGCCAGATCCGGGGTGGAACACCACCCACCAAAGCGCAATGGATTAATTTCAATCGGGGCAATTTCTCCACTTTCGTTTATTCGAATCTCTATGTGAGCAGGGAAGTTTTTAAACTTGAAAACATTCCCCAACAGGCTCAAATAATCCTGAATGGGTTTCAAATACTCATTCATCAGATTACCTGATGTGAAATACACACGATCATTTACATCTGATTCTGAGGCGAAGAGATGTTTCATAATATTCAAGACAATAACCTGACCCTGCTCATCGAAGTAACAGTCAATTGCAAATTCATCACCCCTGAGTATCTCCTCCACAATAAAGCTGGAATTATCCAGCACACCTTTGGGGTATAGCCCTTCGCTGGTCTTTAAGGTTTTGTCGAATGCTGATAAACTGGCATTCCAGTGATCACTATCTTCTATACTTTGAACCCCCAGACTGAAGAAGCCAATTGATGGTTTCAGGATGACTGGAAAAGGCAGCACCGTCGGATCCACTTCATGCAGTTCTGAAAGCGTAAAACCCTTGAAGTAATAGTCGGGATGATGAGAATTCAGGCTCTCCCGAAAGGCAACCTTGTCTTTTACTTTCTTGATGGTCTCGGTCAGCTCCGATTTGGGTAGATTTCTGTAAATCCAATCCAGTGCGTTTTCGGAGTTGGTATAGATCACTGCTTCGGTGTTTGTTTTCAGGAATTCACACGCCGCTACCTCATCAATGAAATTAATTTCATGTCCGCTCAGGTATTGTGTTGCCGCTTGCGTTTTTATGACCGGAATCTGGGCGCTGACCAGCGTCCTTTTGAGATACTCTGAAACGTATGGCCCATCGATTAAGAACATGTGGACGAATATCCGCCTTTAAGGATGTATGACATTAGATTGATTGGGTTGATCTTAGTACGTTTGCGATAAAACCTTAATCTCAATATTGCCCAGTGAAGGAATGAGATCGGTCAGGTTTTCAAAATCGCCTTCCACCAGCGCGATATGGGTTACATCAGCTGGAAATTGGTTCAAACTAGGATCAACATCGATCCATTCGCCATCGATGGCAACCACGGGCCAGGCATGGAAGAGAAAGCGTCCCTGAACATAAACCAAACCGATATGTACTTTGGTAGGTATCCCTGCTGCGCGACTCAGAGAGGTATAGAGCGTGGTATGCTCTGTGCAGTCACCAACTCCGGTTTTGAGAATATCCACCGCCCCGGAAATGCTGGCGACAGGTTTCTTCTCAAGATAATTATAAACCCATTTATTTAATTCCAGACTGGTGGCCAGGGCATCTTTCTCACGCCCCAAAATTTTGGTCAACTGCTCTTTGATAATGGTATGATCACTTTGAATCATATCTGATGATTTCAGATTCTGTTCAAGTTCTTCCGGTTTCACTTTGGTGGCTAGACGGGTCAAATTCAGAACAAGAGGTTCTGTGTTTTGGATGGTTTGCCTCTGGGAACTCATGTGCATCAAGCGGTATGGGTCAAGACCCTTTATTTCCAGCGTTAATTCCTTCAAGCGATGGGTTTTGGTTATGGGATGCGTCGGAGTAACGGCAAAACCATTCAGTAGATCAACCTCACCAGATTGTGATTTCAAGAGGGCTAACTCTGGCGTGGTGCGTTCCATGGTCATACCCATAATGGTTTCTTCTTTATAGGTCAGACCATTGTCATCCAGCCACATGATGGAGGGAATGCCCTTGAATTCTATCCTCAGTTTATTGAGAATAATTTTTTCATCATCAATGGATTGAACTTCCTTGCCCTCGTGGGTGATGGTGACATCAGCCATCTCATTGGACATGGGATCAAAAGCGGGAACACGGATGGTTTCTCCAGATTCAATTCCCTTGCTGGCGACCATGGGTTGAATGGCAGTGTAGGTATATAAATCCTCCGGTACCGTCATCTCGCTGCGGGTTGTATCTTTACCTTGTATAATATCCAGGGTCATGGTGGTACCCTGCTTTTTACCTATCACATGGGTAGAGTACTGCTCAGAAAACATCTTGAAACTAAAAGCTTCCAGACGAAAGATGGTATCCATAACAGCCGTGTTTTGTAAATGAATCTCAGATTCCAGACCACCAAAGACCACATTCAGGTGGGTTGAACTCTTAACGGTATAACCGGCTGCTCCCTGGTTCTCAATGGTGTAAACGGTGTGTCCCATTTTTCGCCCATCCAGAAAAATATTCATCCATTCCGATTCGCTGGGAAGCTCACGTAACCCCGATTCCAGCGATATATAGTTGCCCTTATTATTGCTGTCGAAATATTTTGTATAAATAAGCCGACCGGAAAGGAGCAACCAGACGGTAACCAGAATAATCAGGTAAATCTTTTTGGTCATGGGTTGAGGATAAACTCCAGATCGAGATGCTGAAAGGCCTGGGAAATATTTTGATTTTGCTTGGACATATCCGGGACAAATTTAGGCTAGAATCGTTTAATTGGAAGCACGATAAGTTTACGAAAGTTATTCTGTTATTTTTGTAGAGAAAACCTTGCGGAGGTTTTAAACCTCCGCAAGGTGAAATGAAAGGAGAAAAGCACATGCAATCCAAAGCAACCACCATCGATGAATATCTTCATGGGCTTCCTGAGGACAGGGCGAGTCAACTTATTCAGGTAAGAAATGTTATTCTAAAACATCTGCCCCAGGGCTATGAAGAAGTAATGAACTGGGGCATGATCACCTACCAGGTGCCGTTGAACATTTACCCGGACACCTATAACAAGAAGCCCTTGCTGTATGCGGCCTTGGCCTCCCAGAAAAATCATATGGCGGTTTACCTGTCAGGTATTTACATGTTTGAGGATCGTCACACGGGTTTTGAGAAGGCCTATCGGGAAACAGGGAAGCGTTTTGACGTGGGAAAGTCCTGTGTACGCTTCCGCAAGCTTGATGACCTTCCTCTGGACCTCATTGGCAAAACTATTGCCAGTCTTTCTCTGGATGAATTTGTGACCCACGTGAAGAAGATTCAATCTCCCAGAAAGAAAATGTCCTGAAGGGAGTTTTCTCCTGTAAAATGATCAGGAAGGGGTAAAGCGTTTCTCAGTAAAAACCGGGCTTTGGGTATCCTCCACAAAGTCCAGCATTGCATCAATCACAATACCGACTGGCTGCAAGATACCCTGGCTGTGGAAACCCTGGAAAACTGCTTGGGATGGAAACCCGGCAGCTGGTGTCCGGGCTTTAACTTGCATTTCAGTATCAACAACCCCGGGTTCATAACTTAGAATGGCAGTCCGTGATCGATTGGATTGTTCTATCTCTGCGGCCAGGGTCATTCCCGTTAATCGCAGGGCTGCCTTGCTGCCTGAGTAGTCTGATATACCAGGTAGACCCTTGTGTGCGGCTCCAGATGAAACATTAATTATTCTCAGCCAGCTCGATTCGGGAACCTCTCTGATAACGAAACCCATTAACAATGCCGGGGCGATCACATTTACTGCATACACCTTTGACAACTCTGGTTCGGAGATGTCCTCGAGACCCTTTAGAGAACCAATAGCTGCAGCATTATTAACCAATGCAACGCGCTCCCATGAGAGGGCGGTCAATTTATGTTTCAGGGTTGACAATATATGGCCCTCAAGACCTGTCGTATGGGCCAGATCAACAAGAACATGCTCATAGCGGGGGGAGTTAATGGAGGCGTCGCGACGAGACAGCCCGACGACATCCCAGTTTCTCTCAATGAGTGCAGCAGCCAGACCAGATCCAATCCCAGAGCTTGTCCCGGTGACGATGGCCAGTTTTTTGTGTGTTGCTACGATCGCTTCTTCTCGGAGATCAAGCACCCTTTACGATGGGACAGGCCACAAAATGATCTTTTACCTGCTGTTCAAATACCGGCTTGGATTCTGCACATGACGGTTCAGCCACAGGACAACGGGTCCTGAAGGCACAGCCACTGGGTTTGTTCAGCGGGGTTGGAACATCTCCCTTCAGAACGATTCGGTCCCGGTTCTTACGACTTGGATCCGGCAAAGGAACGGCAGAGAGAAGCGCTTTGCTATAGGGGTGCCGGGGATGGTGATAAACATCATGGGCATTTCCAAACTCAGCCATATCCCCTAGGTACATAACAGCAATCTTATCTGAAATATGCTCTACCACGGAGAGATCATGTGCAATAAAGAGGTAAGAGACATTGAACTCTTCTTGAAGATCCATCATCAGATTGATTACCTGAGCCTGTATGGAAACATCCAGAGCTGAAACAGGTTCATCACAAATAATAAGATCCGGATTTGTGGCCAGCGCGCGGGCAATACCAATTCTTTGACGTTGACCCCCTGAAAACTCATGGGGAAACCGACGAGCCTGTTCGGGTTGCAAACCCACCTTGTCCAGCAACCAGCCAACACGCTCACGTTGCTCCTGGGCATTCATTTTGGTATGGAGCTGAAGTGGTTCACTGATGATCTGGGCCACCGTCATACGTGGATTCAGTGAGGCATAGGGATCCTGAAATATCATTTGAACACGAGAGCGGTATTTGCGCATCTCTCCAGATGATAATTTGGCAAAATCCACAATTTCATCATCAAAATGATACTCAATGCTTCCACCGATTTCCACATCGGGAGATACGTGGCGCAAAATATTTATCATGGCGCGACCAACTGTGGTTTTTCCACAACCGGACTCGCCTACCATTCCGACAATCTGCTTCTTGCCAATTGAGAAAGATATTCCATCAACGGCTTTCACAGTGGCAACACGCTTGGAAAATACGCCACCGTGTACGGGAAAGTGAACTGACAGGTTTTTTACATCAACCAATTTGTTATTGCTCATGCTGACACCTGCTCTTCCTGGACGACAAAGCAACGGACAAAGTGACCCGGATTGATTTCCTGGAGCGGCGGCTCCTCAGTCTCACATTTATCCAGCTTTACAGTACAGCGCGTACAAAATTTACATCCAACGGGTAATTCAAGAATATTGGGGACCATACCAGGAATTGTTTCCAATCGTTCTCTTTTGCTGTCTTTGTCTGGACGCGGAATAGAACCCAGTAATCCCTTGGTGTAGGGATGCAATGGTTTGCTAAAAAGGTCATTTACTTCGGCGACTTCTTGAATCACACCGCCATACATAACAATTACACGTTCACAGGTTTCAGCCACAACTGCCAGATCATGGGTGATGAGAACAACTGCAGCTTCTGTATTATTATCCTTGAGATCCAACATGAGATCCAGAATCTGAGCCTGAATGGTCACATCCAGTGCTGTGGTGGGCTCATCCGCGATAAGTAGCGACGGATTCTTTGCCAGAGCCATGGCAATCATCACACGTTGACGCATACCACCTGAAAATTGGTGAGGATAATCGCCCATGCGACGTTCGGCATCAGGGATACCAACCATATCCAAAAGCCTCACGGCTTCCTTGAATAATTTTGCATGCTCAGCTTTAAATTCAGGACTAATGAGCTTGTCAACGCCAATAATGAAGTAGGCCATTGCCGTGGGAACCACCCCACCAATCACTGCTGAAATCAGCATGGAGATAAGGTTGAAATTCCATCCGCCAGCCAGCTGGGAGAAAAACAAAAATACAAGCGCGATCACACCGGATGTTTGTGCCCGCCCTTTCATTGAAAGTGATTTCAAGCTGATTGCTTTTTCCACAAACCATGCTTTCAAATTCTCTTTCAATGTGGTGGGGCGCACCGATTCCATCATCTGCATCCCGATATTGAATACTGGATTCAATGAGGTCATGGGCTCCTGAAAGATCATGGCGATCTCAGAACCGCGGATATCCCACATGCGACTGTATATCTGCTGTCTGAATTCAGCCATAGCATTTTTTAGTGGGGAGTTATAGAAGAGGTGGACCATGATGGACAGTCCAATGATCATTGAAAAGATACCCCACAAAAGACCAGGTATCCCAAGAAGGGTGTGGATGACCATCCAGGCTAGAAAAAAGAGCCCGGCACCCAGGTTTCGCTTGTCCTCAGGTAGCTTCGTAAAGTATTTAAATTTTGGAACCTCGCGTACACGAGCGAGATCTTCAGCATCAAAAATCTTCTCACCCTTAAAGATAATCTCGCCGTCAGCAACCTCTCCCGGAGGGTTGGGGATCAACTGGATCAAAGAAAGAACAGAGACTGATTTTCCTGAACCTGATTCGCCGACAATTCCCAGGGTCTCACCTTCATAAATATCAAAGCTGACACCATCAACGGCTTTGGCCCATTCTCCACCAACCTTGAAACGGGTCTTTAGCCCCTTCACCTCTACAAGTTTTTCCCGACTCATCTTAACCTCGAATACACTTTAGGGTCAAAGGCTTCACGCACAGCCTCACCAATAAACACAACCATAATCAGCGTGACAAATTGAGCGGAGACGGGAGCAAAGACCATCCACCACTTGGGGATGTTTGAAAGTCCCACATCCAGCATCTGACCCCAACTGGGTGTCGGTGGCGGCATGCCGAAGCCCAGATAATCCAGACTTACCAGGGCGGTGATACCCCCAACCACGGCAAAAGGGAAGAAGGTGATGATGGGCACCATGGCATTGGGAAGAATATGTTTGAACATCACCTTGAAATTGGTCTGCCCCATGGAAAGTGCTGCTGCAACATAGTCCTTGGATTTCTCGCGGTAGAATTCAGCTCGCATGAGATAGGTCATCCCGATCCAGTTGACAATAGTATAGATAAAGATCAGCAGGAAGAAAGATGGACGAATGATAGAGCTGATAATAATAATCACAAATAACATCGGCAGGCTTGACCAGATTTCAATAACTCGTTGGAAAAAGAGATCGAACTTGCCTCCGAAATAACCCATGCTGCCGCCGATGAGAATTCCAATCAAGTAGTTCAAGCTGGAAAGGATCAAGGCGAAGGAAATGGAGATATTAAACGCATAACACAGACGAGCAAAAACATCACGACCCGTGTTGTCCGTTCCCAACCAGTGCGTTCTGGAAGGTGCATCGAACATCTTATTTCCAGTAACCGTAATGTCCTCATAGGGACTGTAGGGATAAGGCGGCAGGAGGAGCCAGTTATCTGAATCTTCTGCCTCCCACTTTGCATCGAGTTGACGATAAACCGCTTCTCCAGGGACATCCTGATCAAAGGTCGAACCAGCATAGTAACCGCTGAATACTGGAAAGTACAATTCGCCTTCATAGCTAACTACTAATGCTCTGTTATTGATTAGTACCGGTAAAAACCAGGATAGGACATACAGAGAAATGATGATAATAAAGGAATAGTAGCCCCGCTTCAGTGTTTTGAACTTCAGCCAGCGTTTCTTGAGAATGGAAAGTGAAATTTCTTGTTGTTCGGACATTTTTTTGCTTTCCATCTCTACTTAAACCTGATTCTTGGGTCAACTGTTGCCAGAGCAATATCGGAGAGAATATTTGCCACAAGACGAATAACCACCACAATCACAAGGAAGCCCAGTGTAATCGGATAGTCGCGATCCAGGATAGCCTGGAAACCAAGCTTCCCAAACCCATCAATGTTGAATACTTTTTCGATTAGATATGAGCCGGCGATTACCACTCCGATGACGCCACCAATACCTGAGGCAATGGGAATCACAGAGTTACGAATTGCATGCACCCAGATCACACGTTTTTCCTGCAAACCCTTGGCAAAGGCTGTTCGGATATAATCTTGTGATATGTTTTCCAGCAGGCTGTTTTTCATGAGAACCGTGAGACCTGCAAAACTGGCAATGGACCAGGAGATAATGGGCAGAATGGCATGCCAGAGTTGATCCTTGATCTTGCCCCATGCTGATAGGGTTTCCCAGACCTCAGATGGAGATCGAAACCCGCCCAGGGGAAAGACATCCCAGAAGGACCCACCTCCGAAGAGCACCAATAGCACACCACCCAGTGCAAATCCTGGAATCGAGTATGCCACAAAGATGACTACACTGGAGAGAAAGTCGAAGGCAGAACCGTGGTTCAGTGCCTTGCGGATACCCAGGGGGATACAGACGATATACGAAAGCAGCATGCCCGTCAAGCCAAAGAACATGGAAATCTTGAAGCGGGGAGCCATCACCTCAGTTACGGGTTGATCATATGTGTAGGATATTCCCAGGTTGCCCGTAAGAATCCCTGAATACTCAGTCTGAAAGATTGTTGCTAATATGACACCATCTTTAGAAGATTCGGTATCTATCGCGGCTTTCCAGACATCACTGTTCACACCTTTATCATCGTAGACACCGACGCTTTCACCTTCAAGCTTTAGGGTCATGTAGTTGCCACGACCTACATTCTTCTGTGCTGAAGTTGCACCATCCTTGAATTCAACTTCACGGTGCTTGATCTCTCGGGGCCATATGCCGAGCCAAATCAGATACCTTTGATAAATGGGTTTATCAAATCCATAAAAGCGCTTCAGCTCCCGTAATGCGGATTCCGGGAGTACTGAGCTCCCACCACCCATAATATCACCCACACTTCCCACAGCCTCACCTTGCTGCATGGCACCAGCCTGCAACTGTTGGATGGTTCTTTCCAATGGGCCTCCCGGAGCCATTTGCAAAATGACAAAGATGAGGATAGTTGACCCCAGAAAAGTGGGAATCATAAGTAAGATGCGACGTATAAAATAAGTTGTCATTTAGAATTAATAAGTAATAAGGAAGAAGGAAGCGTTAATTCCCACTGGTTCTTGCTTTAATCCGTGAAGCTGCAAATATGCTCGTAAGCTCAACAGCTTCATCTTAGAGACCCGTCACCTTCTCACGCTTTAACAGGTTTGTCTCAATAATCAAATCAAGCCAATAACAACATTTATCTGCTTCTTCAAGAACAATGCTTAACTAGGAGATAAATGATGCTTTGGATTGGGCCAAACTTGCAGCACGATAGTTTGCCCCGACCGATGTGGAAGACCTTAATAACTGCTTTCCTAAAACACGACCCGTATCAGAGTTTGGTAGCGCTCCTACAAGCTTAATACACCTAAGTGCAAATGCCTTTGTTCTTTCTTTTAGATCCCAGGCTTTACCCGTTTCCGAAACAAAAGACATCGATTCATCTTGTTTAGCTTTATACTTCTCCACCAATCGCTTTACAGCCCTTCTTCTTTTTTCCTTTTTCCTTTTTATTTATTGTTTGGCATTCAATTTTTTCAACAACTCGGGCCAGAACATGACATTCACATCACCCTTAGGCAATTGAGCATCTGCAGCAATGGCTTCTTCGAGTGCTGCTTCTTTTTCATCATCAAACCACCAGTGGGTGAACACCGATCTATAATCTCCGGTATAACGCCCGACCATGTACTCTGGGTAGCCAAATTTATCCCAGAATAAGATGCGTTGATAATTTCTGGCAATACCCCAGGCAGCAGGGTGAATATCAGAATAAATACCATCAATCTCGCGAATAATTTCCACTCGTCTGGCCTGGTCAAATGTCACGTCATATTCGTCACACAATTCGTCAACACGGGCATTCTTGAAACCACTGATGTTGTTGGTATTGTTCTCGTCTGCCAGTGAGGATTTCAGAGAAGTTTCTGGATTTGGAAATACCAGACCATTCCAGGCCTGCATATAGATGGTGAAGTTGCGTTCCATGAGATTTTTCCAGTTGGCGTTACCGTCGATATACTTGATCTGCATATCAATGCCATACTCTTTCATCATCTGCTGGACAGGTGTTACCATGTAGTCCACACCTTTCATGATGGCGATCTCAAACCGCAGGATGCGGCCTTCTTCATTAACCAGCCACCCCTCATCATTACGTGAGGTATACCCGGCTTCTTCTAACAGCTTCACGGCTTTTTCAGGACTGTAAACGACCTTCTCGTTATCCGGGTTCTCGTAGACTGAACCTGAGTACAGTGAATTCATCATGGAATATTCACTGTAGTACATTTCTTTATTCATTTTTTCACGGTTGTAGAGGTAGGTGAAGGCCATGCGAATACGCTTATCGTCAAAGGGCCATTTTCTTATATTGAATGCAAATCCAGAGGTACCAGCTGGCTTCTCCGAGTAGACCTTGTGCTTCTGTACCCAACCCCTTTCAAGCGCATAGGGCCAGTTTGTTTCACCTGGTTTGAGGGAGTCTTCTTCACACTCTTCAATCCACTCTCGAGATGCTGCTACGGTATAGAAATCTGCTTCATTCTTTTTGAATTTTTCGAAGATGAGGGCATTGTTATCTTTCACTACAATGAATTTGATCTTGTCGAAATTCGCTGTGTATTTGTTCGTGGGATCCTCTTTGGCCCAATAATCATCCCTGCGAGTCAGAGTAAAAGACTCCTGGTTTATGATATCTTCTTCCTTGATTTCATAAGGTCCTGTACCTGGCATCATTTTGAATTGATACTCCTTAAGGTATTCAGAACCATCAACCTGATTGAGATAATAAGATGGAAGAATTACCATGCTCCCACCAAAATAGAGAATGTTTCTCCAGCTCAGATCTTTGCATACCACCGATACGATATATTTTCCCTCTACAACAGGTCGTTCAAATTTTCCAAAAGTCAATTGGTCCGAAGGCGAAAGAATGGTTTCGTCCATATGGAGATCCCAGGTGGCTACAACATCTTCAGCAATAACCTCACGACCATCTGACCAGCGGGCATCGGGATTGATGCGGAACCAGAGTTTCATTTTATCATCAGAGATCTTCCAGTGCGAAGCTAATGCTGGAATAAATTCAAGTGTCAGTGGGTGTGTACTAATCAAACCCTCATAGCACAGATTGGAAATGGTGTTATTCTCAACATAGTTGGCATTTTGGCCTTCAGTTCGCATGGTAGCAGGAAAACGCGAGGTGATGTGACGGAAGAGACCACCTTTTTTTGCACGTGGATCCCCAAAGAAAATTTGTTCTTCAGGTTTCATTTCATAGGTCACATAACCCAAGTCTTCTGCCAGGTCTTCAAAACCATAGCCACCTTCTTCAGCCGGGGTAGTTGTATCTTTTACAATTTTGCTGACAGAATCACCAGCTGTTTCGGCTGTTTGCTTTTCACCGCCACCGCAGGACCAAAAGACCAGGGAAACAGCAAGAATCAACAGGACAACGATCTGAATACGTTTCATGTGAACACCTTAATTTTACGTTAATATATCTAGAGTTCTATAGGTTCTCATCTGAGCTTTCAACATACATTTTTTATGCCGTTTTAGCCACCTTTTGCTCCCGGTTTTTCTTGCGTTTTAATAACAATACTCAAGTTCTGTAATAATCAGGACAATGTCAGGATCATAGCCCAGCTTGAGTAGTGTTTCACATAAAAAGGGTGCTGCGCCCAGGGCTACTTGAGAACTGACCTAACAATCAAAAGACCGACTACTCCCGATAAAAAACCGATTAGCAATTTCAGTGACAGGGCCAGAGCTGGTTCCGTCACGGGCCTGTGTATTTTAAAATCCAGAGCGGCAATGAATCCTGGTTGATTTTTTTCAGCAATCATCAGCAATTCCAGAAAGTCTTCCTTACTGCGATAGCGTATCAAATCCATGGTCTTTCCATAGGATTCGCTAACATCAGTGAATTGCCAACGAGCTGCCACTGCATCTCGATAACATGCTCGGGATGGTTTTGTGGGCCATGGTTGTGCCCCGGCAATTCCAAGGCAATAGAATCCTGGTTTTGTATGATTGAGATTGATTTGTTCAACGAAGGATTTGAATGCGCCCGGATCCTGGACTTGCGCTTCCACAAAGGTCAGATTACTAGCCCAGTCAACAGCACTGATTTGCTTGTCATGCCAGACCACAATTGCAGTAAAGGATAGCATAACCATTACGGTTGCTATTAGAACTCGTCCGCTACGTTTTATTTTCATTTGATTGGATACAACTCTAATTAGCGATTTTTCTTAATTAATTCGCGACTGAAAAAGACCAGACCCGACCAATAAACAAACAGAGCCAAAATTATATAGATGAAGTGTGCTTTTCTGATGGACATGTCTATGCGGGAAAAATCAGTAATCAGAGTATTGACCAACAAAGCCAACACGGCCACTATACCTACCATGAGAATGGCCTTTATCAGGTCCGGACGGGGTTTTCTGGCTGCCAAAAGAAAGAACACGCCCCATCCAAAAGTCAGAAATGAAATAATGCGATCCTGATATGCATGGGAGGGAACATTATAATAAACAAATAGACCTGGAAGCTTAAGTCCTACAGCATGAACAAAAGCAACACAGAAAAAATAAGCAGCTCCAGCGTATAAAAGCACTTTCAGGCTTTTTGAATGCCTCATTGGGGACATTTAGACTTCCCCGAGATGCTGTTTGAACCAGCCAACGGTTTCGGCGATGGCTTCTTTGTGGGGGGTGATCTCTGCACCAAAGGCTTGCTCATATTTGGAGTGATCCACGATGTATGGTTCGCGCCAGGTATACATCATTTCCTTGACCTCCTTTAACACGGGGTTAAAGAGACCCAACATAGAAACCATGGTATTCCCAGCCGCCCTGGTTTTTATTTTTCCACCCAGTTCAGCCTCAATCAGAGCCAGCATTTCTCTGGTTGATACTGTGGGTGCACAGGGGGTATGCCAGGCTTTGCCAAAAGCTTTTTCATGCTGTCCCAGGGTTACCAGTCCCCGGGCAAAATCCTTGATATAACTGAAAGTATGCGGCAAATCGATGTTCCCCAAAAGGTTAGCGGTTTTGCCTGAAAACACAGCATCTAAAAGTACTTCACCAATGATGGCATTTAGCGTAAGCGGCCCATAAAAATCTGAAGTACGGCCGATAGTGACCAGATTATCACCTCGCTCGTGAGCATCCATAAAATACCTGGCTATATGGGCTCGTGTTCGGCCTTTGTGTCCTGGTGCGATATGAGGAAGCTCCTCGGTGATAGGGGCACCGTTGGTTGGTCCATACATATACAGGTTATCACCAAAAATCAGTTTGGTGTCGGTCCGGGCAGCCCCTTTTAAAAATCCAGTTACCAGAGGAGGAAATTGCTCCGGCCAATTGGTGTAGGGCGGCATGGCGCAAAAATATATTGCGTCAGTTTCCTTACATAATTGAGTGACTTCATCAGGTTTACTTGCATCACAAGCTTGAATGTCTACACCTTTAGGTAGTCCCTGGGCAATTTCTCCACTGCGACTTGCCAGGGCCACGGATTCACCCTTTTGGAGCAACTCCTGCATAACCCACCAAGCCAGGGGACCGGTCCCTAATACAATATTTTTCATATCATTTCCTCTCTTTTCCCCTGACTTGTTTTTTGTCTACAATTGTGGTCTCTTACGAAAATGAGTAAGACCATACCCCAGTGCAATAAGTACGATTGGACCACCATAGGTCATGATGATGGCTTTGGCGGCGGCCGCACCTGTCTCCGCATCCACATAGTAATCTATTCCCGCTCCAAAGAAACCAGCAATACTAATGAGCACCGTCATAACGGCGACTGATGTTGCCAGTTTATTTGAGCGCATCATTGTGAAGGGTCCAGGCTTATTTTTTAATCTGAACACCAGAAAGGCGGCGGCCAGAATAATGTAAGGGATCACCAGACTCAGAGCCGAGAGATCAGTAAGCAGCCTAAAAAGGGCATCGATGGATGTCAGCCCCATCAGCGGCAATGCGTTGAGAACAACGACCACGCCAGCTTGAATCCAAAGGGCATTGGCAAAGGAACCGGATTCATCGCGGGTTGTTAAAATTTTGGGGAAAGTGCCCTGGGGAACCTCGGCAAACATGGCCCGAATGGGTGATTCGATCCACACCACGTAGGCAGCAATAGAAGTGACCAGGAGAACTGCAGAATAAACCTGCACGACTGCCTTTCCGCTAACGCCCCAACTCTCAGCAAGCTGCAAATACACAACATAACCTGCATCCTTTAGCCCGGCGTCTATTAATGCCTGGGGAGAAGCAACCAGACTGACAGCCAATGATCCCAGGATATACGCAACACCCACCAACAGGGTAGCCATGATTACACCCCTGGGGAAGTTCCTAATGGGTTGATCAACTTCGTGGATATAGGTACCGGCGACTTCGGCACCGGCCACGGCAAACAGTAACCATGAGAACGTGGCAAAATAGCTGGTGGAGAAATCAGGCATGGTGGTCTCCATAGTCCATTCAGTGGCTGAAGGTGTACCCGTCACATACGCGAGATAGGCAAAAAAGATAAATAGGCCTGTTGTCAGAAAAGTGAATTTGCCTCCCCAGGTACTGAGCCTTGAAAACTGTTTTACTCCCCTGGAAGCAATCCAGGTCAAGGCCAGGCACAGCAGAATGGCCAGGAAGGGCAAAAGCGTTACATTGTGGTCGCCAAATCGGTTCTCACCGAACAGCGCCCAGGATGCCATAACTGGCAATCGGGCAAAGACAAATTGCAGATAAAACAGGTTGGCTATAAAATATGACCAGGTTCCAAAAAAGGCCCATTTGTGACCCAAGCTAAAAGCGATCCAGCTATATATCCCGCCTCCTTTGTGCTTGTTAGCAGATGCCAACTCAGCAATGATGGCTGTGAGAGGCAAAAAATATAACAGACAGACCAGTAGCCAGGATGGAACGGCTGCAGGTCCCAGTGCCACACCATTGGTGGTAATGTTATTGAACCCAAAGGTGGGTACAAATATCAGCATAACCAGAGTCCAGAGCGACAAGCCCTGAGTCTTCTTCATAGCGGTCACGTCAAATTATCCTGTTTAAATAAAGTGGATATATGAATCAAAGCCGGGTTTTCTTTAGATGGTAGTGAATCCCTCTTTGCTTCAGGTATTCCAGGATTGCAGCAAAGCAACCTGTCGCTTCACCTACAAACTCCGGTGGACTGATTCCCTTTTTTTGATACAGACCATCCAGAACCAGTTGTGTAACAGCAGTACAGGTATAGCCTGTGGTACGAGCCATGGAGGATGTCTTTGTTGCCGGATTGTATCGATCCAATAGCTCATATTTGTACAGAATTGGAGCCTGATTCTCAAGACCCTTGATCAGAATATTCATAATGGTGAATTCTTCTTCCTCTTCACCCAATTTCCACTTGGGAAAGAGCAAGGAGGTGGTGAAATCTATGGGGCGGATAGATTGTCCGGCCACCTGAATCTTTTCTTCACCAAAAAATCCAGTTTCCCGGAGTACTCGCATGAGTTCGATATGACCGGGGTAACGCAGGGTTTTCTCCTTCATATTAGGCACATCAATGGTTTTGATAAGGCTCCTCAAGCCATCCGTGTTAAAGGCTTCCAGGGTGCCTACACCATCGAAATCGATTAATTCTGGTTCAGACAATGCTGTTTTTTCAACAACCTGTCCCCCTTCCACCAACCTGGAAGTTCGGGTGTATTCTTCAATGACATCGATGGGTGAAAAGGGTGCTTTGTACTCGTATGGCCAGACCCGTTCACGGGGCAGGCCTCCCACATAGCAGGTGAAGTCTGAAACTTCCATTTTGGCATGATGGTTACCCAGAATAATGTTACTCATCCCTGGTGCCACACCAGCATCCATGACGGCCACAACACCTTTTGATTTTGCCAGTTCATCAAGATCAAAGGGGTCTTCAGGAAAAAATGAGATATCTACTATATTTCTACCTGATTCAATCACCGTTTTCAGGGTTTCAAATCCCATAAAGCCTGGAACGGCATCAACCACGATATCAGCCTGGCTGATCGTCTCTTGAATAACCCTGGCATCTGCCAGGTCGCCTTGTTGTGTTTTAATGTTTGAGTTCCCAGCTAATAATGCCAGAGATGATGCGTCCCTGTCAACGGAGAGGACGGTGTGTTTTTGGCTTAAATCTATTGCCATGGCTCTCCCGACCATACCAGCACCCAACACAGTTACGTTTTTACCCATAATTCATCCTGTCCTATTTTTTAAAGGGTTAATCTTGATCTTCTGGCTGTTCAAATGGTTCCGGTAGTGTACGGGTCGCATTTAAATGAATCTCGACCTGAGTACCCTTATCCAAATTGAAGGAGAGGACACCTTCCAATTGCTCAGCCAAAAGGTGGACCATTTTCAGACCGAAGGTATCTGCCTTGTCTAAGATGGTTTTGTCAAATCCAACACCGTTGTCACTTATTGTAAATGTGACACAACCTTGTTCGTCATATTCCCCTTTCACACTAATTTCCCCAGATTCTAATTTTGGAAAAGCATGGAGGATGGCATTGGAAATCACTTCATTAAGAATCAATCCAACTGGAATTGCTTTTTCAATTGGCAGGGTAACCTGATTCATTTCCACTTTAAAGTCGAGCTTCAACCCTGTACGTTTTTGATGAATGATATGGCTATATAGTCGATGCAGGTAATCCTGGATTGAAACATGCTTGAAGTCACCGGTATGATACATCATGGTATGGATCAGAGACATGGAATAAATACGATTATGGATTTCCATTATCGGCTTGGCAGCAGAAGATGAATCCAGGTAGCGGGATTGCATGTTCAGCAAGCTCATGATAATGGCCATATTGTTCCGAACCCTGTGATTTATCTCGTGGACCATTGCCGTTTTCTCTTCCAGGTTGGCCGCTATTTTTTCTTCTGCTTCTTTTCGCAGCTCAACTTCATCAAGCAGGTCTTGATTGCGCTGTTTTAATTCCGCTGTTCTTTTCTCGACGAGCAAATTGGTCTGTTCATTGTGTTTCTGGAGCTTTTGGTTTAGCTGTTTAAACCTGGTAATGTTGTTTAGAACAACGACACGACCAATATTTTGCTTGCTGTCTGAGAACAGGGGCAAAAGCTTGACCATATATTGCTGCTTCACTCCATCCGGATTTATGGTTTCAATTTCCTGCTCAGCCTGTTCAACACTCCTGAAATAGTCTACATCCGCATCATGACCGGGAAAAATGTCCTTGGCTGTCTTGCCCAGCACATCCTTCAATTCCACTCGCAGTGCTTTTCCTCCAGCTTGATTCATAAACACAATACGGCGTTGACCATCAAACACAAAAACGGCATCATCTATAGTGTCCAGAACGGTTCTCATGGCTACAGGAACAATATCAAAAAGACTATATTTTATGAGGCCCCACAGCACAACAACACCTCCCAGGGCGAAGGAGATGGGGGATGTATCTCTGTAGGTGTACAGGACAACATCCAACAGGGTCAGTAATGATCCTATAAGGGGAATCATTACGCCAATCAGAATTGTTAATGACTGTTTGTAAAACTCCCTCTGCCCTTTAAAAATACTGATGATTAAAATGATGATTCCAACTGTGGTAACAATAAATGAGCTGATGGACACAAGATAGAACCCCCAGGAGTATTCATAGGTCATAGCCGAGAACGGTTGCGCCTCCTCAAGGTGTATATTACCTCTGATGGTGTGATGCAGTTGATCAGTTGCGCTGTATATCACCAGGGGTATGACCAAAGCCAGCAAGAAACCCAAATATTTTTTATTGAGTTTGAAACCACGCGTATAGCGCAAGATAAAAAGACCAAAAATTGTTGCCGATAATACTGTAAATGGCCATTGCACATCGTCCCAAAACAACTTCCATTCCAGGGTTGTGCTGGTCAACTCTAACATGAACCCCAGGCACCACAGGACCTGGACACCAATAAAGAGTGAGAATTCTGTGGCACCGGAAACCTTGCGTCGTTTCCAGGCAAAAGCCCCTGTCCAAACCATGATGAGCAAGGAGATCAAGAATGGGCTGAGGTACAGGATTTGACTGGTGTTTAACATGGGTTCCTCAGTAATCTTAGGTTCTGAAGAAGATCAACAGTTCAATATTCCCCCTGCAAAGGGGTTGCAGAATTTTAACTCAGTTAGTCGCTGAAGGACTTGGCCTGGTCTACCAACTCTCGGTATTCAGTATTCGGGTTGATTTCAAAAGCCAACTGTGCTTCCAGCACGGCCAGCCTTGGTTTTTCTTGAAGTAGATATATGTGGGCCAGTAAGGCATGGCTGTAATGATCGTCACTATTGGTGATTAATACCTGCTCACATTGTTGACGGGCCGCATCCAACCAGGAGAGACTTTCAATACGGGCTAGATCAAGGTAAAGTTCAGCCAGACTATGTCTTCCCTCGATGGACTCCGGAAAATGATACAGATAATTTTGCAATACCTTGACTGCCTGTTTTGCATCCTGTCCCTTCATCATAAAGGAGACATATGCATCCCAAATCTTTTTGTCCTTTGATGATAATTTTACAGCGAGGGCATAGTTATCAAGAATGATTTTATCTTCAACTGCTGTATTTTCCTGAGCCATGGCCAGTGCGCCATAGGCAGCACCTTCCATGGGTTCACCCTTCACTGCCTCTTCAAGGAGTTCAATGGCTCCTGCTGTATTGCCTGCATTACTCAGTGTATAGGCTTTTCCAACTGTTGCTTGATAATTGGCCGAATCCAAATCAAGGGCATGGTTAAAATGATCCAGAGCAGGCTCGTACAAATCTTTTTCGTTGAGGATATAGCCCATGCTGATCTGTGCTTCAACATTTTTGGCATCAGCAATCACGGCCATTTTGTAATACTGATATGCATTTTCAACACTTCCGCTGAAATGATAGATTTCCCCAATATAGCGCAAAATCTGAGCTGAATCTGCCTGCGCATCCAAGCCGCGTTTGCATTGGACAACAGCATCAGCAAGATTGTTGTCTTCAAAAAACAATTGAGCCGCAAAAAGGTAGGACTCGGTATAATCAGGATGTGATTTTTGAATTTCCAGAAGGTAATTCAACGCTTTTTGTCTGGATCCTAATGCCGCCTCTGTCTGGGCTTTGGAATACAGAATATCTGGATCTTCACTACAGGAAGTGAGAGTGATCAGACAAACAAAAACAAGTATGAGCCAACGGTTGAGCCCCATGATGTATCTCCTAAGCCAATTTGGAAAAAATTAACTTAACTCACTACTCCAGCAAGGGTTATTTATTTCCCATTTTTTTGGTGCAAGTCCTCAAGCAGGATCAGCCAGGTAATCAATTCACCATGAGCGCCTGTTCATAATAGTATTCTAGTGCCTGTGCTGACCAACTCAGTTTTATCCGCCATAGTCCAGGTTCAAGGGCAGGAACATTGATTGTCTGGAGGGAATCACCTGATAAATTGATTTCAAATGTGCGATCCTTGTGCAGATCGGATGGACGAAAAAGCAGGACATTTCCCTGAAGATCTTTGTTTCGCAAACTTTCTGGAAAACCAAGGGTCAACAACTGAGTGTCCTGACTGTAGTTCAGTTCGGGTTTTTCCTCCAGAGCATCTGTTCGCTCAACTCTCCTGATCTGTTGTTCAAAGACTATATCTTTGTCGTAGTAATTGTCATATACCAACTCTACATCTCCCAGAGACGTCCATACCGCGAAACCAACAAAAAATATAATACAACAGGCAATGGCGATTATGGTGCCCCACATCCAGGGGCCACCCGATTTATTATTATCAGTCATCTATTTTCGTGGCCCCATAAAAGATGTTTTTACCGTTTCTATCAATTTGTCCCCGGCATAAACTGCAACTTTTACTTTGGTTTCAGTCCCCAGTATATGCTCACCAGCCAGATCCACAAAAAAGGCTCCTTCTGTTTTATCCTGCCCTTTGATCAGCAGGTCCCCACCCACCATAAACAGGGATCCTTGAGGCTCCACAAGCTCCAGGCGGATAGGCATATCATCAAAGGTTTTGTTGAGGACTTTTACCGTATAGAGGTTGGTATAATGGTTATTACCCATATCCTGGTACAGGGTACCATAGGAACGTAGAATAGTGGTTTCCACATCAGTCCGGGTAATCAAGAGAAAGAGAAAGAAAATCATGAGACCACTGAGAATGGCGGTATATCCGATATTCCTGAAATTCATGGATAGTTTTTCGCCCTTGTTTATGCCGTCAAATGAATCATATCGAATGAGCCCCTTGGGTTTTTTCACTTTTTCCATAACCGTATCACAGGCATCGATACAGGCTGTACAGTTGACACATTCCAACTGGGTTCCATTGCGAATATCAATCCCGGTGGGACAAACCTCCACGCATTGATTACAATCAATACAATCACCCAGGGTTTCTGTGGAATTCTTATTGGGTTTGCCTCTTTGCTCACCCCGGACAAAATCGTAGGCAACCACAATGGATTTGTCATCCAGCAAAACGGATTGGAAGCGACCATAGGGACAAATCTGAGTACAGACCTGCTCGCGAAAAAAGGCATAGACATAATAGAAGATGCTGGTAAAAAGCAACATCACCAGAAAACCGGTGAGATGCTCTGAAACAGGTGAAGTAATGATTTCGAACAGCTCATCTTTTCCGATGATATAAGCCAATAACGTGTTGCCTATTATAAAAGATAAACCCCAGAATATCCCGTGTTTCAATACACGCTTGAAAATCTTTTCGGCGTTCCAGGCCTGGGCTTTCAGCTTGCGCTGCTTATTGGCAGGACCATCAATAATGTATTCTATTTTCCTGAAAACCATCTCCATGAAAATAGTTTGGGGGCAAGCCCAGCCGCAAAACAGCCGGCCAAAGATTACCGTAAACAAAATAATCCC
The DNA here is from genome assembly GCA_016844955.1 of Fidelibacterota bacterium. GTDB lineage: Bacteria > Fidelibacterota > UBA8477 > UBA8477 > JABMPR01 > JABMPR01. The sequence goes on from JAERTH010000044.1 coordinate 29,514, forward strand.
TACTACGAATGTCAGGGTGGCCAGTACAAAGATGTAGCTGTCCTGAGGCCAAAAAGCCATGCCAAAAATAATGAACTTTCGTTCTAAAATATTGAAGAGTAGAAAGGGACGGTCATTAAAGGTAATGAAGGGTCCACCAAACATGATCGCCAAAAGCAGATAAGAGAACCAGGTTCGGGCATTGTAAAATCGACCCTTGGGTTTGCGGGGAAATATCCACTTTCTTTTGCCACTGTCATCAATAGAGGCAATTCTGTCTCTATGTGCCGAGGGCTTGTCGATATTGGTCAGAATTCTTTCCGGGTCGCTCATTTACCTGCGCTCTCCAAGCATTTGTATTTTGTGAAACATTTTGACAAAAGGAACTCAAGCCTGCCGCTTGAGTTCCTTTAGATACGGTCTAATTAATCCTGATCAACCTTCGTACAGCTCACCCTGTGGAGCCTTAGAGGTGGCCGGTGTGGTTCCGACCAACTTCACCTGAATAAAGCTGGCGACCTGTTTGATCTGATCAGGGGTGAGCGTTGTTTCCCAGGGGATCATTCCTTTGGCGGGAACTCCAACCTTGATAATATTGATGATGGAGGCCAGGTCACCACCATGAATCCAGTAGTTGTCGGTCATATTTGGGCCAATACTTCCACCACCATCGTTGAGATGACAGGTAAAGCACTGGGTATCCCAGACCTTTTTACCAGCAGCCAGACTGGCTTCATCTGTGAGAAGTTCTTCGGCTGCTACAGGTGCCGCTGTGGATGTGTCCTCGGTTTCAACTGGTGCTGGAGCCGCAGGGGCAGAAACGCCACCACTGGTGTAGTTGGCGTAAACCTCAGGGAAGGCAGCTTCCAGTTTTGCCAGTTGATCGGCATCAGCTTTAGCCATGGCACGCATGAGTTGATCCTGGAAAGGTGCATCCAGCACCTGTTCCATTTGTGCCCTGATAGCCGGTGTCATTTCACCATCACTGGCATAGGGTGATGAGTATGAGGTAAAGGACCCACGCCCCTCACTGGATTCAGTATAAGTACCCATTTCCTTCTGGTATTCCACATCCTGGAGATCACCAAAGATGTGATAGTAAGGAACATATATGATTGCAATGATGACCGTAATCAGGAATAGGGCCTTCCACCAGCCGGGAAGATCATTGTCATATTCCTGTATTCCGTCAAAATCGTGATCGATGAGTTCGTTCGTGACTTTGCCCATTATTTATGGCCTCCGTGATTCGTAACATTGTCATTTTCTAGATCGAGGGGCATGTTGCTCATTTTTTCTACATAGCCTTTCTTCATGGTGAAAATTGCGAAAACCACACCAACAAAAACGAGAAAGAACAGCACCAGGGAAAGTCCCTGAAAGATCTCATAGCCCTCGGCTCCGGGATAAATTCGACTAAGCATGGGGTTCGTACCCTTCCCTATTTGGGAAGAATTCCTGTTCCCAGTTTTTGCAAGTATGCAATCAAGGCAATAATCTCTTTATCCCATGATGTTTCAATACCTGCATCTTTGAGATTACCCACAATGCCTTCAGCCTGTTTTTTCAGGTCAGCCAGGGCTTGATCTTCATAGCCTTCTGCATAGGGTACACCCAGGGTTCTCATGACGCCGATCTTCTTGGCAATATCATCATAGTCATTGCTTCTTTCCAACAACCATGGATACACAGGCATAATGGATCCTGGACTCATGGATCGAGGATTCTCCATATGGCTATAATGCCAGGCATCTGGTTTTCTGAGCTTGCCAACACCTTCACGATGGAGATCTGGTCCAGTACGTTTTGAACCCCACAGGAAGGGATGATCATAAACAAACTCACCAGCCTTGGAATATTCACCATAGCGTTCCGTTTCGCTTCTGAAGGGTCGAATCATCTGGGAGTGGCAATTAACGCAACCCTCCTTGATGTAGATGTCGCGACCTTCCAACTCCAGCGGTGAATATGGTGTTACCGTGCTGATGGTAGGTATATTGGATTTAACTACAAACATGGGTACGAATTCAACCAGGCCACCAATAGCCACTGCTACCAGAGCAAGGATCATAAAGGGAACGGGGCGAGCTTCAAGCCAGCGATGTTTGTGTTCGCCTGGTTCAGATACGATAGGTTTAAGTGGAGCGGCCTCCATTTCCTCATCCGGTGTGGGTGCACCTGATTTGGCGGTTTTAATCAGGTTATAGACCATGATTAAGGATCCTGTTAAATAGAGCAATCCACCAAAAGCTCGTGTCCAATACATGGGTACCAGCTCCAGCACCGTTTCAAGAAAGTTTGGATAAACCAGCAAGCCCTCAGGACTGAACTGTTTCCACATCAAGGCTTGGGTAATGCCTGTCCAGTACATTGGAATGACATAGAATACCAAACCCAGTGTTGCCAGCCAGAAATGGATATTGGCCAGTTTGACTGAGAACAGCTTGGTGTTCCACAGGCGTGGAGCCAACCAATACAACATACCAAAAGTCAACAGTCCGTTCCAACCCAGGGCACCAACATGAACGTGGGCGATGGTGTAGTCCGTGAAGTGAGAAATGGCATTGTAATTCTTCAGCGACATCATGGGGCCCTCAAAGGTGGACATTCCATATGCTGAAACAGCCACAACAAAGAACTTCAGGATGGGATCCTGACGGACACGGTCCCAGGCACCACGGAGGGTCAGGAGTCCATTCAGCATACCTCCCCAGGACGGGGCGATTAGCATAATGGAAAAAACGGTTCCGAGGGTTTGGGCCCAATCTGGTGTAGAAGAATAAAGCAGGTGATGAGGACCGGCCCAGATATACAGAAAGATTAATGCCCAGAAATGGATAATAGACAAACGATAGGAATAGACCGGTCGCTGAGCTGCCTTGGGCATGTAGTAGTACATGAGACCCAGGTAGGGAGTGGTGAGGAAAAAGGCCACAGCATTGTGCCCATACCACCATTGGACCAGAGCATCCTGAACACCGGCATAGAGCGAGTAACTCTTCCAGAAGGTAACCGGAATTTCAAAGGAGTTCACAATATGGAGCATGGCTACGGTGACAAAAGTTGAGATAAAGAACCACATGGCAACATAGAGATGCTTTTCGCGACGCTGGATAATGGTTCCTATCATATTGACACCCCAGGCTACCCAGATCAGGGCAATGGCGATATCAATGGGCCATTCCAGTTCGGCATATTCCTTGGCTGTTGTTATTCCCGCTGGCAGTGTGAGTGCTGCGGAAACAATAATACCCTGCCAACCCCAGAAATGGATTTTACCCAGGACATCTGAAAAATTCCGGGCTTTCAGCAAGCGTTGGGCTGCGTAGTAATAGCCCATAAAAATACCATTGCCCACAAATGCAAAAATAGCAGCATTGGTATGTAAGGGACGCAGGCGGCCAAAAGTCAGCCAGGATGTGCCAAAATTAAATGCAGGCGCAGGTAACTGAAGCGCAATGGTCAATCCTACCAGGAAGGCAGTTACGCCCCACACAACAGTGGCCCAGAAAAACATTCGCACGATTTTATTGTCGTACTGGAATTTTTCCATCTCCATTATTTTATCTCCTCGTTCTTTTTATCCGATTCGATATCGGACTCCGTTTTCTTTAAGTTTTTATTATCATCAAATAGCATTCTTACCGAAGGGGTATATTTATCGTCAAACTGACCAGACCGAACGGACCAGATATAAGCACCCAAAAAAATGAGTGATGCACTCAGACTAAAGGCCATCAATAGGAACATGATATACAAAATGTATTCTCTCAGTTTCTCAAGTTAATTTCATCAAACGTGCACGCAAGCTTGTAGTAAGTGTGGTAAAAACGACCACTGAAATGGAGCTCGCGGGCATTAGAATCGCCGAGACCAGGGGGGACAATTTCCCTGCAACCGCAAAACTTACACCCACGATGTTATAAATTACTGATATAGTGAAACTGGCCACAATCACTGAGGTTGTAGCCTTGGACATTTTTATGAATGACTCAAGCAGGTGAAGATTCTTGCCCGTAAGGATGGCATCACTGGCTGGGGAGAACGCGGTAACATCATCGGTAATGGCTATACCAACTTCACTGGCCCGTAGCGCACCAGCGTCATTTAAACCATCACCAACCATGAGCACATGGGCTCCCTCTCCTTGAATATGAGAAACAAAATCCAGCTTATTCTCTGGTGTCTGTCTAAAATGCAGGGCCTGTTCATTCCCAAAAAGATTCACCAGGGTTGCCTTCTCACGTTCCGTATCTCCTGAGAGTAAAAACATCTTAAACTGTTCTGACAGGCGGGTGAGTAATGGCCTCAAGCCCTTGCGGTAAACATTAGATATTAGAAATGACCCTTTAATCTGACCATCGATATCTAGATACACTCTTGTTTTCAAATCTTCAGTACTGCTGGAATCAGTGTCCAGGCCAAGCCATGATCCGGATCCAATTTTAATATTATGGTCCCGTGAATTTCCCTGAATTCCACTACCTGTAATCTCTTCAAAATTTTCAACCAGGATCTCGGCAGGAACATCCAGGGCCTGGAATATTTTCTGGCTCAAGGGATGGGTAGAATGTTGTACCAGCGATTTTACCAGTTTCTGCTCCCCGGTAGAGAGGGTATCACCGGCAAACTCAATGATATCCTGTCGCGTTTCTGTCAAAGTCCCAGTTTTGTCCATAATAATTGTATCAATTTTGGACAGGGCTTCCACCGTTTCTGTATTTTTGACATAAAAGCCCTTACGGCCAAAGATTCGCAGGGCCGTTCCCAGAGCAAAAGGTGATGACAGTGCCAACGCGCAGGGACAGGCTACGATAAGCACGGCAGTAAATACCTTGATAGCCACGGTTGTATCAAACTGATACCAGTAGAGTGAAGCTCCAATCGCAATAGCCAATACACCGAAGGTGAAATAGTGACTAACCTGATTAACCAGTGCATTCAGTCGCGAAAAGCGTGGTTTATTGAAAACATCATGATTCCATAATTGGGTCAAATAACTCTGTGAGGATTCTTTGATCACCTCCAGTTCGATGGTGGTACCAACCTGACGTCCACCAGCGTAGATAAAATCACCGGCCTTTTTACTCACCGGGTTTGATTCACCACTGACAAAACTGTAATCGATATACGCTTCAGATTTAAGCAGGACAGAATCAGCAGGTATCAATTCCAGATTTCTCACCACAATGCGGTCTCCCGGCTTCAGTTTGGAGACAGGAACAACAGCCTCTACACTGTCAATTTTGCGGGTGACTGAAAGCGGGAAAAATGACTTATAGTCTCGCTCGAAGGATAAAACCTCGTAGGTCTTTTGTTGAAACAGGCGTCCCACCAACAAAAAGAAAACCAGACCCGTGAATGAATCCAGATAACCTGGGCCAGTCTGGGTCACAATCTCCCAGGCACTGCGCAGAAAGAGCATACCAATCCCCAGGGTTATAGGCACATCAATGTTCACCGTTTTTGATTTCAGCCCGGCCCAGGCTGAGCTGTAATAATCCCTGGTGGCAAAAAGCAGAACAGGCAAAGAGAGCAACAGGCTCAGGTAGCCAAAAACCATTTTAAAGACAGGATCCACATCACCAGTGCGAGACAAGTATTCGGGAAAGCTGAGTATCATGACATTGCCAAAAGCAAAGCCAGCTAGTCCAATTTTGAGATACAGTTTTTTCTCAGCTGCCGACTGTTCGCGATCCCCAATTGTGTCTAGATTCACCAGGGGTTCATACCCCAGAGAAGAAATGAGAGCTGCGACTTCGCTGAGGTTCATTTCCTCCCGGTTGTAGGAAATTGTGACTTCCTTCCGGGGAAAATTGACCACTGACGAATAGACCCTGGAATCCATATCGTGCAGCTTTTCCAAAAGCCAGATACAGGAAGCGCAATGCATGGCTGGGGTATAAAGAGTAACCTTTTCTGTCTTCCCGTCTGAAAAACTAACGACCTGGTTTTTTACAGTCTCATCATCCAGGTAGGCAAATCTATCTGCAATCAAATCCTGTTTGGGAGTAATTCCAGGGGTATCCTCGATACTGTAGTAATCACATAATTCATTGGTGTTGAGGATTTCAAAAACTGTTTTGCAGCCATGGCAGCAGAAATATTTATCCCCAATGGCGATGGATTGATCAGGGCAGGTATCACCACAATGGAAACAGACCAGTTTATTATCCTGATTTGTAGTGGTATCACCAGCTTGATACTGATCAAACTTAAGCGCCATTGTCGGCCTCGGTGGTGGATTCTACTAGGGGGATTCCACAGGGTTGTGATGTGTTGGGAAACATGATACCGTCTGATAATTCAAAATTTATTTGAGCCAGCTCTTGTATTTTTTTGCGCCCCAGAATCTTTTGAATGGCTTCCTGTGCTTCATGCCAAACAAGATGAACCGCACAATGATCTGAAAACTCACAGGCTGCTTCACCTTGCATACAGACATTTAAATAAATGGGTCCTTCAACAGCTTCAATAACTTCCAGCAATGTTTTCTCTGCCGCTCCAGGCGCAAGTCGAATTCCACCACCATTCCCCTGGAACGAATTGATAAAACCCTGCTTGGCAAATTGGGACACAATGGAACGCAGAAAACGCTGGGGAATATTCTGGTTTTCGGCAATCTCACGGGCTGAGACCAACTGATCCTGATCACGACCAGCCAGGTATACCATAAGGCGAACGGCATATTCTCCAGCATTGGTCAAACGAAAAGGCAATGAATTTCCCTTAATTAGACAGCTTATAAAATGACAATTGAATTTCCCGTATGAATAATCATTACTGGATTCATCCTAAAATAATTGCGAACAATCCAAATGCCATGAGTTTTGTGTTGTTTAAATGTTTTTCCATGGCCGAATTCAGGAGACACCCTTCTCACGCACATAAAACACAAAGCGCGGATTTAAACCCGCGCTTTGCATCATGAATATATCAGACCCCGCTAATTCTGATCAAGTCTCAATTTAAAACCGACCAGTACAGCGGCACTGGGAGTCCAGTCATTTTCTGAGGTATAAACCAGAAGAGTCAGTGGAAGCCCCAGACCCTTGTTGACGTTGTAAGTATACTTGGTCATAATACTGGGACCGGATACTTGAAAAACCGCCTCGTGTCTGGGATACTGCCTCTCAATCAGAGGTGATGCATAATCCACCCTGAAAAAGACACCTGAATCATCAGTGGAGGATGACCCCCCATAAGTATTTGAATCAGGAACAGCACTTGTCCAGTCGCGGGTGTGATCCTGGAATGAAACCACACCATTTATAATTTGATTGTGATTGACTCTGGAGACTACACCACCAAGGCGAATCTGCATAGCGCCAGCCATGAGTTTGTTTGAACCCATTTTAATTCCACTCAGGGTAGTGTTAAAACTCAGATTCATCAACACACCCAGATCAATATTGTTGAGGTGGTTGCCATCTCCTAGGCCATCCAGAGATTGGAAAAAAAGTTCACCGTACAGCACCTTATACTTAAAGGCACCAAAAGCACCGATGCCACCGGTGAGGTTTTTATTCCCATCCTCATCCCCTGCTCTATAACCTAAGGCAATAGCTGGCGATGGAACTTGTACACCGAGTTTGAAGAGTGGAGTAATGACTCCCATACGAGCAAACCCGGCTTCTCCATATGGTCTTCCAAACAACTCACTGCCCCATTCAACGGTTATTCCACCTGATTTGCCAAAGAGATAAACCAGGCGATCAGCGCCAATTTGAAGATCTGTGTGGGTCCAGAATGACTCTACTTCAAGATAGTCAATTTCCGGTTGATGTTCCGTGGTTTCAAAAGGCTCCTGGGTATCCAGATGATAATATTTTTCCTTCTCTGAAATGGTTTGAGCCAGGGTGGCACCCAAAACCCACTTCACTTCCATATTATCAATCACCGTAAAACCATCCGAAACCGTACCATAGCGAATCTGATAGAGTTGTCTCTGACCAGATTTTGAGCGCACGGCAATCAGGTTATCCGTGGCAGCCACCGGAAGCATTTCTGTATCATTCAGCGTGATATACTCTTCAACCGCATTCTCAATGAGGAGGCGGAACGGTTCATACTCCACCGTCCAGGCGTCAAAGCGACGAGGATCCAGCATGGGTGGTGCTTTGGGTTGTGCCCAGACAGCAGTCAGGCTAATTAAAAAGATGAGTGTCATCAGGAGTGTTTTGCGAATAGTCTTAGTCATCTCAAATCCTCCTAGAAATACAGTGCTATTGATGGGACAATGAAAAAGCCAGGATCCCATTCATATTCTGTGTTTGCATCGTGGGTGAATGTCATGGGCATCCAGAAATAAGTCATATTCATGTTGACACCCAACCACTCTGTTATGGTATAGCTTGTGGTAAAATCAAAATTTCCGAACCCATCGAGTCCGATGTTTAGCTGGCCGGCTACCTTGACTTTATTGAAAAAGCGATTGTTCATGTCAGATGCGTATTCAGCCCGGAACAGACCAAACATTGAGCCCAGTGGCTCACTACGATCCAGCTCTGAAAAAGAACCCTTTCCGTCATATACATCATTGCCATTGTCATCAATCACCTTGTCTACAATTTCACCATAGGAATACTGCATATAGGTGACACCGATTTGGAGTCGCAATGATCCAATAGGTACAAATCCCGGTTGATCCGGAGGTGAACCGATCCGACTGGTGAAACTGTAATAAAATTGACCGGAGGAGGGGTTATAAACGGTATGGGCTGTATTCTGAAAACCAGAAGTATCACTATTATTTACAAAGCTCATATCTTGAAAGGAAAGACTTCCTCCAAAATTGGGCGAATCAAATTTCAATACGCCACCAAAAGAACCATCCAGGGGTTCATTACTGCTCTTGGTGAGATTGATATAGGAAGCCGGGAGCGTCGCATAGAACTTCAACACTTCTGTTGCCAGACCAAGATTAAGCGTCCGTGAGGCTGCTGCTGGAAAACCAAGATCTTGCCGACCAAACTCTGTCGCGAAGGCAAAATTTGGATTTACACGGATAAACATGCGTGGAAACACGGAGATATCCACACGTCTGTGTGTCCACCAAAATGCATCACGTACTTGTTTATTACTACGTTCTTCAAAAACATTTATTACTTCACCCCGACCGCCGCCAACATCGACTGCTGACAGATAATCCCAGGAATAGCGCCGGCTGGTAATACTAGAAACCATTTCTGAGTCCATGCTGTCCAATACCGTCTTGGCTAACTTATTCAAGACACCACTACGGCCTTTGGCATAGATGTTTTCCAGGCTGGCCTGGCCTTCCACATCAATCCCTACAATTACACGTAACTCGTCCGTTTCCTGAACCTCCAGTTCGGCCATATCATCAATTTCCATCAGCGTATCGATATACGCTTCCATAAACGAGCGGCTAAACTCTCTGTCTTTAACAATCCATTCCAGCTTACCGGTTTCCTGAAATCCCTGGGCCATAAGACCCGTGGTAAAGACCAGCACCAAAAATAATGTTATGAGGTTACGCTTCTTCACATCCACCTCCTGTTTATCCTTTTAATCATCAAGTAAACTCACTTCCTGTTTAGTAATTGTATATGAATATTTTACGATATGATGTAGCCTGTTTGTTCTGATCATCTACACTGAATTTAATTTCCTGCGATTCAAGGTTATCAAAGGGCTCTTCCAACTCAACCTCCCAGCGATAAATCTTGCGGCTTCCCAGTACCTGGGCTTCACCAAGTTGTCGATTCGAGCCAATTCCACCCTTTTTACGGAAACGGCGAATGCTATTATTCTTGCCGTAGGTGGTAATTTCGAAGGTGAGGAAATTCCCATCTCTACCAACGGGGTTGGCAGAAAGCTTAGGTGCCGGCGGCTTAACCACCTTAACCGAGTGTGTCATCCCCTTTACTTCACGTCCATCTACCAAAACCTGGAATGAGATGTTTCCTTCTTCAGCCAGGTCGGGCAATTGTGCTATAGTTCCAGGCATGATGCCACCACGAACTGCCGTTCCACCTACACGAATGGATGTTTCTGATGATGGGATATCACGCAGAGCCCCTTCAAAGATGAAAGGATCACCAACATAGGCTTCCGTGATAGAGGGAGCCTTTTGCCAGAGTGGTGGTCTCACCTGCAGTTGAAATTCCACGAGGGAAGTTTCTTCATCTGACAGCCTGGTCCCCTTGAGGATAATTCGGCCATCTTTCCGACCACGACCAGAGACCACAGCAACCGGTGTTCCTGACTCTAGCTTACCTACCAGATTGGCACCCCTGGTGGCTATTAATTCCAGGTCCTCCTCATCAACAACTCCACCAATAATCACCCGTACTTCCCAGGGTAAACCCTCAACAATACTTACCTTGGGCCGATCCACGGTAATGGTGAACGGGGCCTGAATGGCACCACCAGCGGGATCCAGTGTGTTTTGGAACTGTTTTTCCAGAGAAATCTTGCCCACGTCTGTCATGGCATCCATGATTTTGTGTACAATGGTTTTGTCCGAATATGATTTCTCCAACTCTGCCTGCACGAGCTGCTCATCAGGCATCACGCTGATATCTGCCGACATACGATATAAAATTTCGGCTTTTAAATCAAAATCAGCCTTGGGAATCACGGCTATGAATGTCTTGTTATCTGGATCTTCATTTTTGGGGGAAAGTGGGTATGAGAGTTCCTCAAGACCTGATGTTTCGGGTGCATCGATGGGATTCAAGTGAATCGTTCCTTCGAATGAGTTTTTGTCGAAAGCACCATCCAGTTGAACCTTCAGGTTAATAGTATCTTTGCCGTGAAGATCTGTTGCATTACGGATGGTCACCAGGTTTTGGATTTTGTCCTTGGAAACTTCCAGGAGAATTTTCTTCTGATTGTCCTTGAAATGCTTGACCTCACCTTCAATTGCAAAGAAGCTGACGATCGTGGCGATATATATGATAAAATAAACTTCGACACGAGCTTGGAACTTTTTCTTGCGAGCCATGCGGCTACTCCTGTCGGTTTATTTTGAAGCCATGTTAGCGCTTAACAGACGCTGAATTTCATTCCGTACGCGAATATTGATCTGTTCATCCGCAAGTTCCTGTAAATGCTTGTTCAGGTTGGCGCTTTGCTCAGAGTTAGTTACCAGTTTATCTATCAGCAAACTGGCCTGGGATGCAAATTTATTGATTTCTGCGGCAATCTCTGGCACATCTCCAGATCGAACTGTGAAATCACCCTTTGGTGCTTCACCCATTGCGGCTTCAGGGGCGCCTTGCTCGGCTGCTTCTTCTTCCAGTGTTATCTTGAATGTTTCCACACCTGCCTGATAAATTGTGAGTGCATATAAAAGCAACAGTGCAAATTCGACAGTCAATGCTGCAATGGTCACTATTTCAACAACTCCGAAGCCCTCTTCTGCAACTGAAAGAACGGTTCTGAGACCTGTTACCAGAATGAGAAACGCAGCCCCTGAGTAGACCAGTGCCTGGCGACTGGGGTATTGTTCCATGATTGTTTTTTTTCGAGTATAACCCTGTACTTTTTCCATAGCTTTTTCTTTCGTAATTGTTGGTTATGTGCTAAACCTGAAAATGCAAAGCATCAGTACTTTGCATCAATTATGTGCTTTTAAGCAATGTCCTTAAATTTTGCTTTCTGCCTTTGAATTGTCAAGGATGAATCTTGTCTTCTATTCAGGCTTCTCCTAATCCAGGAGACCAATTTCCAGGTATCTTGTTTCATATGCATCCAGACTTTCAAGATCATACTCAAACCGCGTACTGCCCTCATCCAGGTCGACCAGACGAGTGGGTTCTTGTGTAAAGTGTACCTTTTGACTTCCATAGATAACTGCCAATTGCCAATCGGGTAGTGTTTGATTGAGAGCGAACTTATAACTGAATTTGTGTGTCGCTGCAACCCCTGAGAGTCCATAATCAAACCCAAAGGACAGGTTCTGATCAGACACTTCAAAGACCAGCCATTCTCCACTTTCATCCCTGACAATCCCTGTAAAGGGTGGGGAGTCAGAGCCTGTTTTAACCCAGCTCTTTTCAGCATTAAAGGGCAGGAGGCATTCAAACCTTAGGGGGAAAACCAGGGTACTTTTCAAAACCCCGTGCATCTCAACAGTATAGCTCTCATAGGCAGGATCCGGCCGTACAATCATTTCAAATGAATTAAAAGGACTACTCTTGTCTTCCCACTCACTTAGTGCAAAGACAATGGGTATGGAAATCCAGACACTCATCGCTTCTCCATCGCGTGTAGCCGGAGTAAATGCTGTTCTTTGAATGGCATTAGATGCAATTTTATCAAGCTGGGGATTCAGGGTTTTGCTTACCCGAGTTTGCTCCACTACTCCCGAGGCAGAAACAAGAACGTCCACGGTTACTGACCCTTCGATCCCTTTTTCACGCAGATCGCGGGGAAAGTGAATGCGGGTTCTCAAGGCCTCATAGCCATCCACTGGTCGTGGCTTGATTATGTCTGCATCCGTACTTTCACCTTGAAACCAGGCACACTGAGAGAGGATGCCTACCATAAGCAAAAGAACTAACCTCGTAACATAGTATCGGTTCATTTGGGCTCGCACGATGCACCTCCCTGATTTTATTTTTTAGCTAGAGGACAAATATAAGCCGTTGCTTGATAATAACAATGACTTGGGGCACAATAACCGTCCCGGGGGAGCAGGAATACTTATTATATGACGGGCCAGAAATGACGCGTCACAGGATTGGATTATTCTACAAGGAGCTTGCCTATCAAGCTGACACCATCCGTTGGGTTTAGTGATTCAACCCCGAGTAGATCACCGATAGTGGGCGCAAGGTCTATGGTAGCCACAGAGTCAGAGAGGGTCTGAGCCTGGATATTAGCAGAACTAAAAATTAAAGGGACATGGCTATCATACTCATATGGTGTACTGTGAGACGTTCCAAAAGGATTGCGGAACAGCCATCCCTCTTCGACCAGTGTATACAGATCAGGGCTTAATTCAGGATGCATAAAGTTTTTCAGACGCGCCTTGCGGAAATCGGATGCGTCTGCATTCAACAATTCCTGCTTAGTGTATAGTCTGTGAATGCCTGTCACAGATTCCATATATGTCTGAAGAATTGAATCAATGGTGGCAGGCTGTACCTGCATTGAATCCATCATATCGAAATCATAGTAATAACTGGATCCCTGCCTGTGAATGAAATCGTGATTCCCATAAAGTGAGTCAATAAGTGCATAGGCCTTGCCACGTGTTGCCAGGTAGAACTCTTCGTCAACACGCCCACCCACTTTGTTCTGAATATGTGTCCAATGTTCGGGAAGGGGCAATCCACCATGATCAGAGGTCAGAACGAACAGAACATTTTCCAACCCGCTGATGGAATCCAGCTCCTCAATAAAGGCCATTAAATAGTCATCAACCTTTAAAAGGTGATCCATGACCTCATGAGAATATGGGCCGTAATAGTGAGCGAGTAAATCCATGGTTGACAGCCCGATGCTCAGCACGTCGGGTACATCATCCTGACCAACGTCATTCATGTTTATTGCCGTGCTTGCCAGATCCAGAGTTACTCGATCCATCCAGGGTCGACTGGCAAATTCCCTATAGATTTTCTCGTCCTTCCAATTTGATTCAAAACCAATAGGCATGGTTGGGGTGTAGACAGAGGCTTCATAACGATCCGTTTCACCATAAAATGAGTCTGCATGGGTATATTCACTGAATGCTTTTAAATCGAGATCGCTGGTCCATAAGGAATCACGATATGAGAGAATGTTATGTTTTTTATTAAAATCGTGGAGCCAATCCGGGATAGATTCGGTATAGTAGTCTGTTGTGGTGAAGGAACCACGCCAATTATACCAGACGGCAAGGTCTGGATTTTTACCACCCATCATTATAGCGGCACGGTCTTTACAGGCCACGGCATATACTTTTGATTCAGGCGAGGCCGCTTTTAACCAATCACCATAGGTTGTAGCCTTAATCGGCCCATAGGAAACCTGGTAAGCTGAGATGTCCAACGCATTGGCTGTGGAGTCTTCAACGCAATAGACATCTTTCTTCAAGTTTCTATCGTACCAGCGGTTTCCCAGAATACCTGCCGGACCTGGGTGCAATCCTGATCCCAGCGCAAAATGCCCCGGTCCTGTGGCGCAATATCCGTGTTCATGATGCGCATTGTCAAAACTTATACCATGCTCATACAGCCATTTGAATCCACCGGTAAATGCCGGTAAATAATGAGACCAGGTATTGTAGGCAAAATGATCAACTGATATGACTACAATCAGATTGGGTTTATCTGCGTCCTGTTTACATGAGAACAGTAAAAGTGACGTAAGCGCGAGAAGCAAAAAGTTTTTCAAGGGAGACCTTTGGATAACAGTAACCTTGCGAAGGTATTAAACCTTCGCAAGGTTGAATTATAAAAGTGTATTATAGAGCCTTCATGGTTTCAAGATGTGCTTTCAGCTTGGCAAGCGATTCACCATAATGATCCAGCTTATCGCGTTCCTTGGTAACCACGGCCTCAGGTGCGCGGTCAACAAAATTCTTGTTAGCCAGCTTACCCTGGACGGATTTGAGCAGACCTTCAGTGGTGGCGATCTCTTTTTCCAGCCGCTCGATTTCTTTATCAAGATCGATGAGGCCTTCCAGTGGAATAAAGAGTTCCATTTTTTCTACCATGGCAGAGGCGGAAAAACTGGGTTTTTTGATATCCAGACCCAACTTGATATCCTCAGAACGAATCAGCTTGGCAATGGTGGTCTTGTTCTGCTCCAGAATATCCAGCTGCTCCTGATTATGAACCTTACCTACCACAGAAATAGCCTGTGAAGGAGGAACATTCATTTCAGAACGGACGGTGCGTACAGCAGTAATCACCTTTTTCAAAAAGTCTGTATTTTTGGCTTCCGTTGGTGCCGTGAAAGTTTCATTTATTTTCGGCCATTGCGTGACTATTAAATCAGCTTCATCATCCAGTTTCACCTGCTGCCAGATTTCCTCACTCATAAAGGGTGCATAGGGATGGAGCATTTTCATGATATCTCTAAGCACATAAATGGCCACAGACATGGCGGTCTGCTTTTGTGCTTCAGTTCCATCATAGAGTCTGAGCTTGATCATCTCGATATACCAGTCACAGAAATCATTCCAGATAAAATCCCACAATGAACGTGCAGTTTCATCGAAGGAAAACGCCTCAAGCTGACGGGTAACCCGTTCAATGGTGAGATTCAGGCGGTGCAGAATCCAGCGGTCTGCCAATTCCAGATCCTGCCATTTTTCAGGATTCAGGTGATCCGCTGTCAGTTCAAAATCTTTATTCATGAGCACAAAGCGACTTGCGTTCCAGACCTTATTCATGAAATTCCGGGCAACTTCCAGGCGATCTTCAGAGAAGAGAATATCCTGACCTTTAGGCGCAATTAGCATGACGCCAAAGCGCAGTGCATCGGCTCCATATTTTGCAATGAGGTCTAGTGGATCTGGTGAATTCCCCAGAGACTTAGACATCTTACGCCCCTGCTCATCACGGATAATGCTGGTGAAGTAGACATTCTCAAAAGGGATATCCCCTTTGAATTCATGTCCAGCCATAATCATGCGGGCTACCCAGAAAAAGATAATGTCAGGGCCGGTTACCAGGTCGTGGGTGGGATAATAATATTCCAGGTCCTTGTCTTCGCCAGGCCACTGATGCACAGCAAAGGGCCAGAGCCAGGAGCTGGACCAGGTGTCCAGAACATCCTCATCCTGCTTGATATTTTTTGAATCACATTTGCTACAGGAATCAGGCGCATCAACCTGAACCATAACCTCGCCACATTCCTCACAGGTATATACAGGGATCCGATGTCCCCACCATAATTGACGACTGATGCACCAATCTTTGATGTTGGTCATCCAGTGTTCATAGGTCTTAGTCCAGTGGGCAGGATGGAAATGGATTTTTCCTTCACGTACCGAGTCGAGGGCTGGTTTGACCAGTTCTTGCATGCTCATAAACCACTGCTCAGACTGAAAGGGCTCTATGGGAACATTTCCCCGTTCAGAGTAGCCGACTTTGTGAACATGGTCTTCAATCTTTTCCATGAGATTCAGTTCGTCCAATTGCTCAAGCACAACTTTGCGGGCCTCAAACCGATCCAGGCCGATGAACTTGTCTGGTGCATTCTCGTTCAAAGTGGCATCTTCATTAAAGATATTGATGAACTCGAGATCATGACGCTTACCCATCTCCCAGTCATTTGGGTCATGGGAGGGGGTCACTTTCACGCAACCTGTTCCAAAGTCCTTGTCCACATATTCATCTGCAAAAATGGGGATTTCACGACCGACCAGAGGTAAAACCACAAATTTTCCAATGAGATCTTTATAGCGCTCATCTTCAGGATGAACCGCAACGCCTGTATCACCCAGCATGGTTTCCGGGCGGGTTGTGGCCACCACAAGATATTTATCAGAGTCTTTGATAGGGTAACGCATATGCCATAAGTGACTGTTGCGCTCCTGGTAGATCACTTCTTCGTCAGATATAGCGGATTTTGTGGCGGGACACCAGTTTACCAGACGTGTACCACGGTAGATATACCCACGATTATAGAGCTCAACAAAGGCATGCAGGACTGCTTTATAGTAGTCATCATCCATGGTGAAGCGTTCACGCTCCCAGTCGCAGGAGGCACCCAGCTTTTTGAGCTGCTCAATGATGATGCCGCCATATTTTTCTTTCCAGATCCAGGCATGTTTGAGGAATTCATCACGACCAATCTCATGTTTTGTGATGCCCTGTTCGCGCAACATGTTCACAACTTTGGTCTCAGTAGCAATGGAGGCATGGTCGGTACCTGGAATCCAACAGGCCTCTCGCCCCTGCATCCGACGCCAACGCATGAGGATATCCTGCATCGTATTGTTCAGGACGTGTCCCAGGGTAAGAATTCCGGTCACATTGGGTGGTGGTATGACAATAGTATAGGGTTCTTTTTCAGAATCAGGTTCAGAGTGAAAATAGTTCTGGTCCAACCAATGCTGGTACCATTTGTCCTCTATGAGAGAGGCATCGTAGCGTTTGCTGAGTTCTTGTGTCATTTTCTTGATCATACCCTTTTAGAATCCGCCAATTTCGCGAATTTCACTAATTTGCTTTACGGCATTCTTGCTATGTCTACATCCCAATGGGCCGTCACACTGAGTGGAGTTGAAGTGTTATATATGAGGAATACTTGGAGCTGATGTCATACTACACTTTCATAAATTTTCAAGCTATGAATTTAGACGGGGTTTCAGGGGTCTGTAAGGGGAAAGATGAATTTAGGTGGAGGAGTTTATGAGCAGGGGGCGAGGTATGAAATTCGAAAATTGAAACTCTTACAACGAACTGACGAAAACAACGAATTCCTTAGATACACAAATATAAGTTTGGTTCGTTCAATTCGTTTTGTTCGTTGTTAAGACAACCCCCACTCTCCCTTATACCCTTATACCCTTATACCCTTATACCAAAGAACTAGAGAAAACCATGTCTCCAAATACTCCCACCCGGTGCTTGCTTGCGTGTCATTCTGAGCATAACGAAGTGATGCGAAGAATCTTGGTCCAAAACTGTTGCTCTCATAGAAGCAGGAAGGGATCAAGATTCTTCGGTCCCCTCAGAATGACTATTTACCAATCTATTTTCTACTATCTATTGTACAAACAAACGATTCTGCATATCGTCTTTCCAGGTGACGACCTGGCCTTGCTTGTTGAAGGTCACTGTTGCTTCACCATATGACCAGAGGGTATCTACAACCACATCAGGAGGCCCCTGCAAATACACCACCTCCTGAATGGTGGAACCAACATCGTATGTACTATAGGGATACGAAAATTCCGGCTCCAGAATGATGCCGACTTTCATGGGGTTCAGTTCAGAATTCACCCAGGCAATAACCGAATCTCCTTCAAAGGTGATTGTTGAAAAACCATATCGCCAAACAGGGCCCTTGATTTGCAGTGGCGATCCCTGGACATAAGAAACCCATTCCTTTGTTGAGCCCAAAGTGAAAAAAGTATCGACTTCAGCTTCAACCTCTTCTTCCTCTGCGAGCACCGTAAGCGAGTCCATGATTTCCTCCACATCCACCTTCTTCTTGGCGGGCCTTACAATTCTTTCCTCCATGGCGGCTTGTTGTGTGTAAGCTTTCAGCCGATCTGCTGGTGAATCAAACAGAGATGAGATCATGGTGTACATAAAGAATACAACAGCTGCCAGAATGATAACACCGATCATGGTGGACTGACTAGGCAGGTAGTCAGCAAAAGATGTATCATCGTAAACCGAATTAAAGTCAACTTTGGGCTCTGTTTTCGACTTGGGGTGTGGCTTGGGTCCTGGTTTTGCCTTTGATCCAGTGGCCTTTCCTCTGGGAGGTGCTTTCTGTTTGGGTGGAGCCTGCCGGGGGGGTGCCTGGTAATTTTGCTTTTTGGGTTCTTGCTTTGGCTTGGGCCGCGGTGGTGCCCCCTGTGAAGGTGGCGGCTTGGGTGGTTGTCTGGGAGGTGCCTTTCTGCGGGGTTCAACACCTGGATCGCGGACATGGCGGAAATGACCATATTTTTTAACATAAGTCAGGGCAACACTCTTGGCCTCATTGACGACCTTGATCATCCGGTCAGCCTCTGGCTTCATGGGATCATCATTGCGATAGCGATCCGGGTGCCACATTTTGGCCAATTCGCGATAGGCTAGCTTAACATCTTCTTCACCTGCAGACTTATCCAGGCGGAGATGTTGTAATGCCTCGGCGATTTGCATGCCTTTTTTGGCCATGAAGTTTTTCTGCCCTTCCAGACTCTGATTTTAGCTTTGCATAAGGCCTACAAGATATTCAGCTTGTACTCAATAATCTATAGCCTATGTCTGATAATTTCTTGGCTCCCCCTGGATACCGCGAAGGTTAATACTTATTTCTCATAGCGTATGAGAACACTCATTCCCAATCCGTATGGAGCAGAAAGCCATTTGCCCTGACTGGTTCTTCGATAAAAAAGCTTACCACTTAGTATACCGGTACCAAAAAGCATTTTGCCTTCACCAAGCTCCTTCACATACTCTAGAGATATGACAAAATCATCCTGAACCACAATATGGTAGGGGGTCAAATCAATGGCAATATCTTCATTGTTTTTAATATCTGAGAGGGTAATGTAAATTGGCTTTCCCAGGATGTTACGACCAGGTTTCTTAGCTTTCATTTCATATACATTTAATCGATAAAAAACTGAATCATAGGTAGTTTCAATCCCGTGTAGTCGTAATTCCTTCAAAAAGGTAGCTCTTTGTTTTAAGCGGACAAGTATCCCCAATTCGTACCCCAGGCTGTCGGATGAAAAACCACCCTTCATAAACCGAGGTGGATGAGGATTACCCACCACCTTTTCCTTAAACTCACGTGGATAAACAACAACCTCCTGCATTTCGAGGATTTTGGGCTTTAACGAAATCTCACAGGGTGCTTCACAGCTATTTTGAATTTCTAAAACTGAAACATCATAGACTTCATACCCGATATATGAAAACCTGAGAATAGCTTCCGGGGAGGAGGCACCTAGCTCGAGATTGAAATAGCCCTGGTCGTTTGAGACGGTTCCGTTTTCGCCTTCCAGAACACCAATGTTCACATATGGAATAACTACTCCCGTTGCGTTGTCTACAACATGACCGCTCAGGGTTACCCCCCACCCAAAAAGGGGCAATAACAGAACAGCAGTGATAAATATGACCTGCTTAATATTCATACGGATGTTCGTTGCTTTAATTGGTCTGTAAATGACGTTTGTTAAAGCTCCAGAGGCCCAGCAGAAAATAGGCAACCGTGACGATCGCAAGTACCAGCAACTCACCCCAAACGTCCCCTAGAGCCATTCCCATAATACTGATTTTATTGAGGGCGGAAATTGCAGCTGAGGGAGACATGAGGCTTTGCCAGCTCACGCCATAATTTCCCACATGAAACCAGGGTGAGGCTGATATGGGGAAAGCAGCTCCTGTAAAAAACATAAACAGAAAGAGTGGAAAATTACCAACGACCAAGACATCAGTTACTGAACGAGTCATGGCGGCCAGGATCAAACTAAAGGCAATCATACTTATACTGGTGAGAATGGCTATGAGAAAAAATGAACCCAGAGAACCTCGCATTTCAAAGCCCAGGGATGCGGCTGTGGCCAGCGTCAACAGAATAGCCAGAATGCCCACTATCACTTGTGTAGCACCCACACCTATCAAAAACTGCCAGGCTTTCATTCCAGATAATTTTAATCTGAGAATCGTCCCCTGATCCACCTCAGTAATTATAGCAACGGTGGCTGAAAACATGAGCATTATGATGGAAAGGATAAGCATCCCCGGTATAAAGAGCTCAAATTCATCGACCTGATCAGAATGCCCCAGTGCGGTTTCCTTCACAGAATAGAGGGGTGCTTTCTGAGAGATATCAGCGAGATAATTTTCCACCAACGCACCCAGCCATACAGCAGAAATCAGATAACCGGTACTGGTAAGATCACCCACAATTTCCACTTCGGCGGCAACAGGGTCGGGCCCCATAATTGATTGAGTGAATTCTGCTGGAAGCACCAGTAGGGCCTCCGCTTTGCGTGTTTCAAGGTCATGAACGGCCCGCTCACGGGAAGGGGTTGATTTGATGTCAAGCGGGGCGTTCTCCATACTGACGATGTGATCTTTCAATGCAGGAACAATAGAATCCCCGAGGGTTAGTTGTGTCCCACCCTGCTGCATACCCTGATCAAGGTTGAGTACCAGAATGTCATAATGAGGCTGGGAGGACTCGTTGATCAGAAAGTAAACAAATACAAAAAATGGAGCCATGAGTACCGTAAGAATCAAAATCCAGAAATTTCTGAGCTGCTCTTTGATGCTTTTTGTGAAGATGGAGAAAATCATTTAAAGGGATCTGCTTTTTTTACAACGAAACATACGAATTCAACGAAGATTTTCATTTGGTAACGGCCCGAGCTGGACTCAGTAAAAAGGAACCAAAAAAACACTCTGTAGTATTTTGTGTCTTCGTACCTTTGTGGTGATAATTGTTCCACAGAATGGTCGCATTCATTTTATTCGTTCGTAATGACATGATTGCAATCATTCTCTTAATGCCCGTCCAGTGAGGTGGATGAATACGTCCTCGAGGGTGGTTTTTCGAAGCTGGATATCAAGAATTTCAAGATCGACCGTTCCCACAGCATCTGTAACAAGGGACAATTTTTCCAGTGCCTGTGTAGATCTGATGGTCAGTTTATCGCCACTAAAATTGATTCTCGCTGCGCTTAACTCAGGAGTGGATTCCAGTGACTGTTTTAATTGCCATGCCGCAGAATCTTCATTCTGAAACATTGATTCCAGATTATCTCTAAATCGCATCTCCAGGAAATCACCTGTCCCAAGAGATTGTTTCAGGTCTTCCACACTACCGACTTCCAACAACTTGCCTTTATCGATAATAGCGATGCGATCCGCCAGTCGCTCTGCCTCATCCATATTGTGGGTGGTGAGTATCACTGTTTTTTTTCTGGCCAGGGATTGGATAAGATCCCGCACCAGAATGCGACTCTGGGGGTCAAGCCCTGCTTCTGGTTCATCCAGAATCAACACAGGAGGGTCATGCACCAACGCCAAAGCAATATTCAACCGTCGCTTCATACCCCCCGATAATTTGGAGGCCAGTGTATCCTTCTTCGAAGCCAGACCTAGAACGTCAAGAATTTCCAGGGATCTGCTTTTTGCGGCAATTCGGGACATTTTGTGCATCTGTCCCATGAATATGAGTTGTTCCAGACAGGTGAGTCTGGGCCAAAAAATGTTCTCCTGGGTACAGACCCCCATGGCTTCTGAAAGGTTCTGCGTTGTATCCCAGGAAATATCCCCCCCATCCTTTTCCAGTAAACCACAGAGCATGCGGATGGTGGTTGTTTTTCCAGCGCCATTGGGACCCAGAAAGCCCAGAATTTCTCCCTGATTTATCTCCAGGGACAGGTCATCCACGGCGATCAACTCACCAAAATTCTTCTTAAGATGGGATACAGTAATCATATAAAACTCAGTGCTACAATATAGCAGGAATCCTAAGGGTAGTTCGATATGAAAAGCAGAACAACTAAAGAAGTGATACAAATAAAAAACCCCGGGGTTGCAGCCGGGGTTTTTTGTAGAGAGAACTTACCTTATCTCAAGTAGGTCATCTTTATTACTTCTGCATGAGTACCGGCCTGTAGACGAGCGAAATACACTCCCGTGCTGACCAGGGCTCCACTAGCATTTTTACCATTCCATTTCACAGTATGCCAACCGGCTAACTGTTGTGTCTGAACCAGGGTTGCTACTTCCCGCCCAGTCACATCATAGATGACAATGGATAAATCAGATGGATCCGGCAAGCCATAGCGAATGGTTGTGGTGGGGTTGAAGGGATTGGGGTAGTTCTGTTGTAGGATGAATCCTGTAGCTAATTCTGGTTCTTCAGTTGTGTCAAGCATCCATCCGCCTTCATGGAAAAGGTCGCTTATTCTCTCTTCTGAAAGAACCTGATTATAGAATCTAATGTCATCGATATATCCCCTAAAATACTGCTCGACATTATCTCGCTTCCCAAGCTTCCATGTTCGACCGGGCGTGTTCACCTGGGATCCTGTAAAAAGAACCGTTTCAACTGGGACTCCGTCAAAATAACCTATCATCTCTTTTGTGACATCGTTGATCGTAACAGCAATGTGATGCCAATTATCATCGGGTATCCAGGAATGTCGACCCTGAACACCACCCAATGGCCATGTGTCATCAGTATCTACCATGCTAAAGGTAAAAACTGAGTCCGAAAGGTTGCTATTATTCATCCGGTTTGCTCCATCTGAGTATGAATCCCTCATGATGAATTTTGTGTTGGTTGAATTCAGAGCTTTCCCCCAGCCCATGTAAGTGAAACTTGTACCTAGCTCTGTTGTAAGGCCTGTGGTGATATATTGGTTACCATCCAGGTAATATGCAGAGTTCTGGTGTCCAAAACGGTCACTGGTTAAATCAGCATTGTGGTTTGTCCCATCATAACCATTGCCACTTTCATCATTTGTATTACCATTGAATGGATAGTACGCAACCAAACCATCATCGACAATGTCTTGACCATTGACAACCACATTATCTAACCAGACATCCCCACTCATATTATATGGCCAGCCTGTGGTGTACCCCGAAAAGCGCAATACCAATGTGGTCGGTATACCCGTCAACGTTATCTGGCTCAGTAATGAGCTCATGGAAATGGAGTAACTCTGCATACCATCCAGAGTAATCTCATTCACATGAGTACTGGCTGTATTCCCATTATCTGGATACAGCTCAGAGGTGTACTCTGCATAGCTAACCCAGCCCACTATTTCGTCAGAAGCATCTAAAAACCTGAACTGCACACCAGCTGTGGCATAAAATGTACTCTGATTGTCAGCATCCGAGGCTACAGCAACATCCATATCAAAATTGAAGGTCATATCTTCACTATATGTAAACTCGTTCTCCAGAGTGATTTCAGTAAAATCTTCATGATGAAGATGGGCAACCAGGCTACCATCAACACTGATTACCTCTGATAGGTTAACACCCTGCTGACGACCACCTACTGTCCACTGATCCAAATTTCCTGATTCAAAATCATCACTGAATGTTGCGGGCGGAGGTGGTGGTGGATCTCCATTGACAACCACATTATCTAACCAGACATCACCACTCATATTGTAAGGCCAGCCTGTGGTGTACCCCGAAAAGACAAGCTCAAGTGTTTCGGGACTACCCGTCAAGGTTATCTGACTCAGCAATGAGCTCATGTTTACGGAGTAGCTCTGCATGCCGTCGGTGGTGATCTCATTGACGTGAGAGCTTGAGGTGTTCCCATTGTTTGGATATAACTCGGAGGTGTACTTCGCATAGCTAACCCAGCCCACAACTTCATCTGAAGCATCATAAAAGATGAACCGAACTCCAGCCGTGGCATAAAAGGTACTCTGATTGTCAGCATCCGAGGCTACAGCAACATCCATATCAAAACTGAAGGTCATGTCATCGCTATATGTAAACTCGTTCTCCAGAGTGATTTCTGTAAAATCCTCATGATGAAGATGGGCAACCAGGCTACCATCAACACTGATGACCTCCGAAAGATTGACACCCTGCTGACGACCGCCTACGGTCCACTGATCCAAGTTTCCTGATTCAAAATCATCAACCAGAATTGACTGGCCCAATAAACCATTTACAATGACTAAAGATGAAACTACAATTAGTTTGACAAAACCAAAACACCTGTACTTCATTGTTTGCTCTCCTCTTTGTGGGGTTCAAAGAGGAACTATTGGCACATTGAGCGAATTCAAAATATTTACGGGAAAACGACTAAAACATTGGGGATGGCAAAAACTAAAGGAGCTTAATCTTGATTCCTATTCTCAAATTTCCAGGCATGTCCATTCCAATACTTGAGTTTACTAAAGTATTGATGAACTTCCTCGACAGAAAACAAGTCATACATCCCCGCCCCCCATTTTTCCCTGAATTTAGAGTAGTAACCATCAGACAAGTCAAATCGAATCAAATCCAGATTCGATTTGAACATGTATAACAAGTGTTCTTGATCAGTAGTTTCAACCGTTGCCAAATATTCATCGTTGTCGATAGATCTAAATTCAACCACATGTGTTCTCATATGATCATCTGAAGTTCGATATTGCCCAAGTTCAGGAATAGCTGCATATGTTAACTGGTCTGGGGTTTCTTCATGTAAGTTTGAACACTTCAACTTGAATTCGGGGGAATAGCCTGAAATATTATCGATGGGAATTTTACCAATCACTGCAGTATTTAGAACATTATTCGTTCCCCAAAAAACAATACTTTGAGGAGCACTATCCACCTCTTCAAAAAGAGTTATCCCATTTATTTGACCAGCATGCCAAAATTCGCTAATAGCATTTCCAGAATTATCAAATTTAACTATCCGATATGGAAAATATAGATAGTGGCTAAAGACAACGATTAAACCCTTTTCCCTGCCCTGCTTTAAATCATAGGGTAAAACAGCCCTAACGTGGAAATATTTATTTATGGATCGACCTTCACAGGTGAAATCCACATGATCATTAAATGACCACAAAATGGTGCCCTTATAATCAAAACAATA
>JAERTH010000045.1 GCA_016844955.1 Fidelibacterota bacterium
TTGCGATAAGGAAATACTTCCGGTAGGTTTGGTCTATAAAGTGGCTTTCGGGTGTCTAAATTGAGTTTGGGCAACCGGAAGCCGTTTTGATTTTAGCCTGGAGGAAGCAATGTATCATACCCACAGAAGTGTCTATGACCGAAGTATTGAAAAGACCCGAGAGCAAGTTTTCATCAACAGCCTTCGTAAGGAGTTTGAACTTTCTCCAGCAGAGAGCCATGGAGTACTGGAGCTGGCAGAAAGATGTTTGTTTGGAGAGACTCCCTCGAACCTTGGACAAATCAGATTTATCTGTGCATCTCTTACCGCCAAGCATGGTAAATCATTGAAAGATCAGGACCTATTGGAAGTATCATTAAATCTGGACAATGGTATTGATGACCTAAATGTGTTGAAGAACCAGGGTCCTGAGGCACTTCGTCAGTTAAAGATATTGCGATTGACAGAAGAGGCTTACCTGTCTGGTGGCCTTCTGACTCAGGAGGACCTGGGTCGTATCCTCCAGGTATCCAGTCGAACGATCAGGAAGGATATGAGAGCTTTACAGCAAGACGGCAACACTATCCATACCCGTGGCAATGATCATGATATTGGTCCTGGAGTGAGTCACAAGACCCAGATCATAGATCACTATCTCACAGGCATGACCTATCATGAGATTATGCGTAAGACCAGACATAGTGCCACAGCGGTAAAAAACTATGTGAGTACCTTTGGGCGTATGCTGATCATACTGAACAAAGGAATCAGCAGAGTAATTGAGATCAGCCGATTATTAAACTGTAGTGAGCGATTAACTAAAGAGTATCTGGTGCTGTTTAAAAAGCACAAGCGAGGTGATCATTGGCCTCCCGTCTACATTGAGCTGATAGACCAGTTACAGGTGATGTACCCAGCTAAAAAAAAGACTGGGGTACAGCTATGAAACCAAAGAACACTGATCGCTATGCCTCGATTCCAAAGCGTAGCTTTCGTAACAATATTATCCACCATATCGAAAATAATTACAAACTGGTGGGCAGTCACAAGGTGATCCAAATGATGGCAGATGACATTGTTGAGCTTCACAAGGAGTTTTACCCTGAGACCAGTACGGTTGGGTCTGGTAGGATAGTCTGGCAGACCACATCAGCTACTGAAAGGAAGCCTGGCTATGGAACAACGGTTGAAGACCAAAAGATTAAAACTGTTATCCTGCCTTTGGTTACTCAAAAAGACGTAGAGTATCGGATGCGTAGTCATTATCACGTAGAAAAGAAGGGCAATAATCACAAGAAGCAAGCCCAGCGGGACATGGAAGTGATGGCCAGGCTGATTAAGAGCGCTTTCAAACAGGGCGGATTACTTACTGGTGCTGAGCTGTCAGTGTTAATGAACCGAAGCTTACATGCCATAGGTCGCTATCTCAAAATGTACCATGAAACTCATGATGACATTCTGCCCACAAAGGGTATCATATTAGATCAAGGCAGCCGGCCAACACATAAGGCTCCAATCGTAAATCTATATGAGCAAGGTATTCCAGATCCAGATATCGCACGTTTAACAAATCATACTATAGAATCAGTAGGTCATTATCTGCGGGCATATAGGAATGTGAAAATGATGCTGGAAAAAGGGTTTAATCTCATGGATATGGTTCGAGTATCAGGTAAATCTAAAAGCACAATTATCCAATATAGAGAGCTTGTATATCAGTACCATGCTGAGTTAAAATCCAACCCTATAGGGTCTAAAAAGAATAAATGAGCACTAACATTAATAGCCAGAATCTAACTAACCGGAAATACTTCCTAATAGAAGATAACGCTAGGATGATTCATAGAAATGTGTATAGGAGAGCCCTTTAAACTTACACCAGATGGTTTTGCACTTCGACTCCGCTCAGTGTGACGAAACACAAAATTCGTATATAAAGGAGATATAAAAAAGCCCCGGTTTTCAGTCATGGGCAAGAAAGAGACCTGTGCCCATGAATACGGCTCTCAAAATAAGCCATAAATCTTAAAACAAAAAACCCGGAGAAAACTCCGGGTTTTTAAATCAAGCAACGTCGGTACTTAACTAATAGCGACTGGTCTGACGACTACGCTTAGCTGCTTTAGCCCGACGTAAACGGCGGTCTTCGGACGGTTTTAGATAGAAGGAGTTCTTCTTGACGTCTTTTAAGATACCGGCTTTCTCGTATTTTTTCTTGAAACGCCTCAGCGCCTTTTCAAAGGGCTCATCACGTTTTACGGTAACCATTACTGTCATAGTGCGATCTCACCTCCTTCTAAATTAACCTAAATAGGTTTGCAGTTTGCGACTACGGGATTTGTGCTGGAGACGCTTGATGGCTTTCTCCTTGATCTGACGAACACGTTCCCGCGTCAGGTTGAATTCTTCCCCAATTTCATTGAGGGTTAATGCATATTCACGGTCAATACCAAAATACATGCGGATAACTTCCCGCTCTCTGTCTTTGAGGGTATCCAGGGCTGATCTGATTTCTTTTTTTAATGAATCCGACATGAGATCGAAATCGGGAGCATCCTGATGCTCATCCTCAATCACATCCATGAGTGAATTCTTTTCCTCTTCCTGGAATGGTGCATCCAGGGAGTGGTGACGCTTGGAAATGCGAATGGCATCGGCAACTTCTTCAGGTGCCATATCCAGCTCTTTGGCAATTTCCCGCTCGGTGGGTGTTCTTTCCAGTTTCTGCTCCAGACGATCTGAAGTTTTAGAAATCTTGGAAATAGTACCAACACGATTGAGGGGCAATCTCACAATACGTGAATGCTCCGCCAATGCCTGAAGAATGGATTGACGAATCCACCACACAGCATATGAAATAAATTTGAAACCACGGGTTTCATCGAAGCGCTCAGCAGCCTTAATCAATCCCAGATTGCCCTCATTAATGAGGTCTGTCAGCGGCAAGCCCTGACCCTGATAATCTTTGGCTACAGAGACAACAAAACGAAGGTTGGCTTCAGTTAATTTCTTTAGTGCAAGACGATCACCTTGCTTGACCCTTTGGGCCAAAGAGATTTCATCTTTTGGATCCAGCGGTTCATATTGACCAATTTCCTCAAGATACTTACTGAGGCTGCGATTTGTGTCTCCACCGATCCGTTTAACTTTCTTAGCCATAGGCTCCTTCCGTTGCTGCTTTGCTCGCAATTGATACAAAGCCAGCGAAATTAATTTTAACCCCTACACCTGTCAAGGACTAAGAGGGTTATTTTTAGAGGCAAAACCGAAGCTAAAGTGACAAATTATTATGATTTAGAAGCACTGGAAAAAAAGACTGAAAAAGTGTCTGCTCAGGGGTATGATGCTATGTCAATTAGGGTGTGTTGATTTGATGAAGAATTCAGTTTGTTATGTAACAGACTGGACCTAAATAAAGTGGCGCACCAAACACCAACAACCAGAAGGCAATTTGATGGAGAAAGAAAACCCCGCGAATAATCATATATATGATGGATGGATTTACCGCACCTTTATCGATCCTTCACTGGCAGGAATTCGTCGCAGAATAGCTACCCTGGTCCCCGAGGACAGTACTGTCATAGATGTGGGGTGTGGGACTGGAGACCAGTTGCTGCATATTGCCCATGAGATAAAGTCAGGTGTGGGTGTGGAACTTTCAGAGACTATGGTTAATACCTCACAGCGCCAGGCTGAGCACCGTGGAATAGGCAATTGTGAGTTTGCCCTGCTCGATGCCACTGATCTTTCACGCTGGGAAGATCGATCATTCGACCTCGCCATGAGCAGTATGGTCATTCATGAAATGCCCGTTGAAAAGCGGATCCCCGTGCTTTTAGAGATAAAGCGACTGGGCAAAAGGGTGATCCTGGCTGATTGGATCTACCCACAACCCTCAACCTGGAAAAATATTGGTACCCATATCCTTGAGAGAATGGCTGGTCGCACACACTATTCAGGATTCCAGTCCTTCATGAGGGCCGGGGGAATGCCCGTACTTCTGGAGGAGGTCGGGCTCGAAATCGTTGAAACCCAAATTACAAGCAAGGGCACAATCCAGCTGTGGTTGTGTGAGCCCTAGTCAGGCAAAACCACCCTCAAGGATCTTTGGTGCTTATTCGTCTTCAGTTTCTGCGTGGACTTTCATTTTTTTCTTACTCACCTGGGCGCAGGTTTGGTTTCCGCCACCCCCCCAGAAACACATGACACCAAACAGAAAACCAAAGTTATACCAGCCACCATTATTGTTTACTTCATAGATGGTCACGCCGTCTGAAAACAGTGAAATTATGAACGTGAACAGAATAATGAAGCCATGCCATAGTCCCATGAAGAAACCGGCAGAACCATCCGCTCCACCATTTGGGTTTGGCCTGGCAACGCAATTCACCAGAATTAAAACCACGAGAAATACGAGTAAAAACTTAATCGATTTCATGAGCTTCCCTCTTATTTGAGTCTTGATTCAGAAAATGTAAGCGCAGTAAACCGCCTACAATCAGCCCCCAAAATTCACCCGATTTCATCCAATTGCAAGCGAGTAGTGAATAGTATCAACTATTTCCGAAAGGTTTATACCAAAAACATCCCATGGTTATATCAATTCGATATAGATTATATTTGCTCTGGCACGTAAACTCCTTACGGGCTACCATTTGGTGTGATGGTACAGGCTTTGACAAGTAATCCAGCAAAATACGGAAGGATACTGTCATGACACCCAGTTACAACCGCTTGACGAGGGTTCGAACATCCCGCTCCACACTGCTCACAACTATTTATGCAATCTTACTTTCTGTAAGTTTGGTAGCAGCACAACCCCTTTCACAAACCATCAAAGGCAAGGTTTTTGACAAGGATACCCAGACACCATTAATCGGTGCTAATGTGATTGTTCTCGGCACTGAACCAATCCAGGGAGCAACCACCGACCATGATGGTGCCTTTTGGATATACAAAATTCCAGTGGGTCGCTATGACCTTAAAACCAGCTATATCGGTTTTGAGCCACAGATATTGCCTGAAATTCTGGTCAGTTCAGCCAAAGAGGTGGTGGTAAACTTTCAGCTCTCTCCATCCGTTTTGAATGTTGAGCAGGTTGTGGTAGAAGGTGCCACAAGCAAGGAGGTTCCCCAGAACTCCATGGCTGTTGTCAGCGCCAGGACATTCACGGTGGAAGAGGCTCGCCGTTATGCCGGGGGTATGGATGATCCCGCCCGCCTGGCAGCCTCCTTCGCAGGCGTTACCACTGGCGCCGCACAGGACAATGCCATTATTGTCAGGGGGAATTCAGCAAAAGGCTTGTTATGGCAGGTAGAGGGTGTGCGTGTCCCCAGCCCCAATCACTTTCCCAATATCAATGTAGCTGGTGGTGGCTTTGTCTCTGTCCTGAGCAGCCATGTCCTGGATAACTCAGATTTTTATACTGGCGCTTTCCCGGCGGAATACGGTAATTCGCTGGCTGGTGTATTTGATATGAAGCTACGTGAGGGGAATTTTGAAAAGGCAGAATACACTTTCCAGTCGGGTGTACTGGGTATCGATGCCGCCGCTGAGGGTCCTATTTGGGGCATCCCAAATGCATCCTATATTTTTAACTACCGCTACTCGACCTTTGCCTTGATAAAGGACTTGATTCCCTCCGAACAAATTCCTGAATATACGGATTATGCCTTTAAGGTGGTTTTACCAACAGACCGATTTGGCAAGTTTTCTATTTGGGGGCTGGGTTCAAATGATTTGAATGATGAACCCAATGAACCAGACTCAAGTTTATGGACCGTGGCCTGGGATCGAATATCCTACGACCTGGAGATGGGGATGGATGTTATAGGTCTCACTCACAAGTACCTGGCCAATCAAAACACCTATATAAAAACCAATATCGCCAGGACGGGGCTACACTCCTCCATGCACATGTACCGACTTGATGATGACCTGGTTGTCCAAGATAATTTTCTGATTGAAAACCGTACAGGAACCCTAACTTTTTCCTCTTACTTCAATACCAGAATCAGCCGTGGTCATACAAATCGAACCGGGATTATTGTTGACCGATTGAATTATCAATTTGACCAACAGGCCGCTCTGAACAATAACCTGCCGCTAACCCGGTTGGTTGATCAGGATGATACTGCAAATTTGTTGCAGACTTATTCGCAGTCGCGTATTGATGTAAACTCGCAGCTTGAACTTAACCTGGGTGTTCATATCCAGCATTTCAGTGTAAATGATGAGATCACGGTTGAACCCCGGTTGGGTCTGACCTGGAAAATGGGTTCCACCCGAAGTATGAGTCTTGGTTATGGTGATCACAGTCAAATGGAAGAACTCAGGGTCTACTTTATTGAAAACAACCACAATGGTTCTATCTCTCAACCCAATCAAAACCTGGAATTGTCAAGAGCACACCACTTTGTCCTGGCATATCAGCAACGTTTATCCTTGAATACAGTTATCAAGGTCGAACCCTATATCCAGCTGGCCCACAACGTGCCGGTTATTGCAGACAGCTCATTCTCCATGCTGAACTTCAAACAGGACCTCACCTTTAACAGTCCCCTGGTAAATGATGGAAAGGGGCATAACTATGGGGTGGATCTTACGCTGGAGCGATTTCTCACCAATGACATGTACTTCCTGGTTACAGCCTCCCTGTTTGAATCCAAATATACTGGCGGTGATAGGGTGGAGCGGGATACCCGCTATGCCTCGAACTATGTGGTGAATGGCTTGATGGGTAAAGAATATCGACTTGGAAAAACCAAAGAAAATATTTTGGGTCTAAACCTCAAGCTGAGAGTCTCTGGCGGTGCCCGAAGATCACCAGCCAACATTGCCCGAACCCAGGCAGCCCAGGAGGCAATCCTAGATGAATCACGTGCCTTTGAAGAGCAGGATACGGACAAAGCTATGCTGGATATCAGTGTTACTTTTCGGAAGAATAAACTGAAGTATTCCAGCATGTGGGCGTTACAGTTGATGAATGCCCTGGGCAGCCCAACAGCTTCATATTATGAATTTGACTATGTGGAGGATGAGATAAAATTAGTGAATGAAGTCATTGTCGTTCCCTCCCTGAGCTACAAGATAGAGTTTTAACCGGCGGATATTCATATTAGACTGGTGGGTGAACTATCTCGCCCACCTCTTGCTTTCCCCTGAAGATGACCTATCCCGTCTGGGAAATATCATGGCAGACTTTATGCGTGATGTTGAACTGGAAACTCTACCTGAGCCAGTTAAACAAGGGATTCATCTGCATCGTTCAGTGGATGCCTTTACAGATAGCCATCTCATAGTTAGAGGTTTGAGAAAGTTTTTCAGTCCCGCGCGGCGGCGCTTTTCAGGGGTGGTGTTGGATGTGGTCTTTGATCATTTCCTTATCAGACATTGGTCAAAATATTCAGAGAATAACTTCGATCACTTTGTCGAGAATTGTTACCAGGACTTGTGGGGGCACCGTGACTTAATGCCTGAGCGCATGGAGATGGTAGTGAGCTGGATGATCAAACGCGATTGGATCAGATCCTATGCTGAACTGTCTCATGTAGGGCGTGCGCTTGATGGATTGGCAGGACGCCTGAAAATGGATCACGGTTTCCATGGTGTCATCGTTGAAGTTGAGGAACACTACCCGGTAATTGAGACAGGATTTCTTGAGTTTTTTCCAGAGCTTTGCCACCATGTTGAAAGCTTAAACAAGCATTAATATCGCCGAAAAGTAAATGGTGACAGAAGCAAATAAAGCGGTGATATCTCACATTAAATATTCTAATATCTCAGGCTTAGAAATTATTTGAAAGGGAATAAAATGCGCATCAAGATTTTTGTAATATCCATCATGGCAATTCTGGCAATAGTTGCCTGTGATTCAAAACAAAGAGTCAAGGCTCCAGCCAAGGGTCAGCCCAAACATGCTCCACAACAGGATCTGGGAAACAGTCATCAGGTTGAGGTAAAAGAAGCCATTCATGCTGATTCATACACCTATTTAAGGGTTGTTGAGGGTCAGGAAGAATATTGGATTGCTACTGCCAAACAGCCTGTTGAAGCGGGCCAGACCATCCGTTTTGATAAAGGCCTGGAGATGAAAGACTTTGAGAGTAAAGAGTTGGGGAGAACCTTTGAAAGCATCAGGTTTGTGGACAAGGTCAGGGGACATTCCAGCGCTCAGATGCAAATGGGCACTGGCAAAAACCCCGTTGCCAAAGCAGCTGACATTTCAATAGAAAAAGTTGCCGATGGTTACAGCATCAAAGAGCTTTATACCGAAATGGCTTCACTTGATGGTAAGATCGTTAGTGTTAAGGGCCAGGTTACCAAGTTTAATGGCGGAATTATGGGTCGCAATTGGGTTCATCTTCAAGATGGTACTGACAGTGGTGACTATTTTGATGTAACCATTACCACAGATGTTACCGTTAAAAAGGGTGATGTTGTTGTCTTTAAAGGTAAGGTTGCCTTGAGTAAGGATTTTGGCGCTGGCTATAAATATGACCTCATCATTGAGGAAGCGAGCATCGTTACTGAAAGCTAATCCGGGCACAATATAGATTTTTAAAGAGAGACTGTCCTCTGAGGCGGTCTCTTTTTGTTTGTGGATGTTGGGGTAATTGGAAACTGGAAACTGGAAACTGGAAACTAGTTGTAGAGGTATAGGGGTTCATGGGGGGCGCTAGAGCCTAGGAGTTTGTCTTTCAGTAGTTGTCTTGGAGCGATTGCACGGACCCCAATTAGAATCTTGGTTTAGTCCCTAT
This sequence comes from Fidelibacterota bacterium, assembly GCA_016844955.1. GTDB lineage: Bacteria > Fidelibacterota > UBA8477 > UBA8477 > JABMPR01 > JABMPR01. Next base: position 8,739 of record JAERTH010000045.1, read on the forward strand.
AAATCTGTGGAAAAAAAAGAGGCCATCTCGCTTGTGAGACAGCCTCTTTTGAATAGTGAAAAGCTGTGGTGAGGTTTAGTCCAGCTTAACCAGTTTAGCTGTATGTGAAAAACCAGGCCCCTGAATGTTCAGGAAATAAATTCCACTGGTCATGGTACCACCATGATTATTCATACCATCCCAACTGAGTTCATAGCTCCCTGTTGTTTGCTGGAGATTGTGGGCCAGACTTTTAACCAGGCGTCCACGAATATCCAGAATAGAGATGGAAACCTGCATATCATGATCCAGTGTATAGCTTAGGGTTGTGCTGGGATTAAAGGGGTTGGGGAAGATTGAGTTTACCACAAATACTCCAGGACGTAAAACTTGCTCTTCAGAACGTACAACAACTGAGACCGCTGTATGTGGAGTTTTCTTGCCCTGATAATCCACATCACTCAAACGATACTCATAGGTCTCACCTATGGACACTGTATTATCTGAGAACTGATATTTTGTTTCGCTGGTTGTGGAACCCTGGCCTGCCAGCGCTTGATGGGTTTTGAAGGAGGCGATGGTGCTCCACGTTTCGGCAGGATCAACGTTCGAACCCTGAGCTTGTCGCAGAGCTCGTTCAAGGATGAAACCCAGGTTTTCAATTTCGCTGGAGGTTGTCCATGAGAGTTGTACCGAACCATAGTTGGAATTTGCAGTAAAGGCTGAGAGTTCCACTGGTAATGAACCATCATCTGAAAAGTACTCGTACGCACCAATGTCTATAGTGCCATTTCGGCTGGCGCCACGTTGGTCTGTGGTGGGAGGAGTGACACCATTATTTGCTGAAGTATTTCCAGCATTAATAGCTACAGAGCCGGAGGTTGTTTTGAGGGTCAGGGTTCCAGTTGTAGCATTGTTCAGTGCCAGTGTGCTGCTGAGATTGAGGTTTGTCTGGTTGCCGGTAAGATTGTGGGAGCTTCCAAAGGTGACACCAGTACCTGAAAAGTACTCTACAATATTGTAATCGTTATCATTGACAGTTCCACTCCACTTCTCAAAATCCTCGGCCCCTTCAGAGGATGAATTGTTCGCCAGAATGGTGTTTTTTATATTCGTAGTGCCATCCCAATTATAAAACCCACCGGCCACAGCACTGCTGGAAGTGTTGCTAGCGATCGTGCAGTTGGTGATGGTGTATACACCAAGACCATAGTGACCATAAATGCCACCTACATCAGAAGCTGTATTATCAAAAACGGTAGTGTTTGTCATGGTCATGCTGCCTGTTACATAGATTGCACCACCAGAATCTGTTGCATTGTTACCAGAAATAGTACACCCACTAATATTCAAAGATCCATAAACAGAATAGATTCCGGCACCAAAGTCACCAGCGTTTTCCGAAATGATACAGTTGATAAGTGTCAAATCACTTTGACTATTAAAGATACCACCACCACTGGATGAGTGATTTCCATTTCGAAGCCACAAATTTTGAATCGTAACGGTCTCGTCGGTCCCGTGAGCATAAATCACACGATCAGTGCCAGACCCTTCAGTGGCATGAGCCTGTAGGATGGTATTTGATGCACCAGCACCGTTCAATGTCAGATCATTAAATGCCCGGTTAATGGTAACTCCACCCTGGGTATAGGTTCCGGCGGCAATATTGATGGTAATGATATCAGTGGTCGGATTAGCAGCATTGGTGATAGCATACTGGATAGTTGCCCAGGCATCAGTCCCTGTTCCCGTGCCATGACTGCCGTCATCAGTTCCTGTAGGATCTACGTAGTAGTCGACTGTCGCTGCGTAGGATGCACCCACCATAAGCGTAATAATTAGTATTAGTTGTTTTGACATATTCTCCCGCTTCCTTTAATTTCAGTCCTCTGGTTCTTCCAAAGGGCGGGAAAATATCCGAGGTAATCCTGCAAAACAATGATGTTTGCGCAAACACTACTTACGCGTGAGATGAGTCATACCTGACATAAAATTCAAGATAATTACATGAGACCGGAGTGATGGAAATACACGCTGGTTTTCCCTGGCATTCAACCTCCCAATTCGTAATTCGTAATTCGTAATTGGTAATTCATAATTAGATTCCTCCCATGACAATTAAATCCAATGAGAAAAAGAAAATCTTCATAGTCCATGGACCCAACTTGAATCTATTGGGTACCCGGGATCCGGAACAATATGGAACCTTGACTCTGGATAAGGTCAATACCGCAATTCGTAAAAAAGCCCGCGAGTTGGATTTTGAAATCCGAATTATTCAGACCAATCATGAAGGTCGTATAATTGACTTACTGCATCGCCGTCGAAAATGGGCGGATGGTATCGTTATTAACCCAGGCGCATTCACCCACTATTCTTATGCTATCCGTGATGCCATAGAGAGCATCCAGACACCTGTGGTGGAAGTGCATTTGTCAAACATTTATGAGCGTGAGGAATTCCGTAGCATGTCAGTGACCAAAGATGTCTGCGCAGCCCAATTCTATGGCAAAAAAGTGGACTCTTACCTCGAGGCTCTTGAATATTTTTGTAATCGCCTAAGGGGCTGATTACACTCTAACCGTCATCCCGAGCGGAGTCGAGGGGTGTGATTTCTAATAAGGTTATGTATCCCTTGACTCCGCTCGGGATGACACCCCCCGCTAAGGTAATTGCAAGGACCACTCATGTTATCAACCCTCGACTTCAGTATCATCATTCTATTTCTGGTGGGTATTTCTGCCTATGGTATTTATAACAGCCGCTTTAATAAAACCTCTGAGGACTATTTTTTAGCCGGACGGGACATGCCCTGGTGGGCGGCCATGCTGTCCATTGTTGCCACGGAAACTTCCGTTCTGACTTTTATCAGTATTCCTGGTCTGGCCTATCGTGATAACTGGTTTTTCCTGCAATTAGCACTGGGATATATATTGGGTCGCATCCTGGTAAGTATCTTTCTCTTGCCCCGCTATTTTGAGGGTGGTATTACTTCAATTTATGAGGTGTTGGGCGAACGCTTCGGTCTAAAAATTCAGAAAACAGCGTCTGGCGTGTTTCTGGTCACCCGCATCCTGGCAGATGGAATTCGATTCCTGGCAACAGCCGTCATCGTCCAGGTCGTAACTGGCTGGTCCTTACCCGTAGCCGTGATTGTCATTGGTGTGGTCACTGTGATTTACACCCTCATGGGTGGAATTCGGACCGTGGTCTGGGTAGACAGTTTTCAGTTTGTGCTTTACATCGGTGGTGGTCTGGTGGCTATCTTTTACATCCTGCTACACAGTGATGCCAGTTTCGGAACCATGCTCGGCCAGCTGAATGACCAGGGCAAGTTAGATATCGCTCGTTGGGGATGGAATCTGTTCTCAAACCCCTGGCTGTTCTTCTCTGCTGTTTTTGGGGGTATGTTACTGTCCTTTGCATCACATGGAGCGGACTATATGATGGTACAACGCGTTCTGTCGGTTCGTAATCTGGCTGGGGCAAAAAAAGCCATGATTGGTAGTGGTATCTTTGTCTTTATCCAGTTCTCAGTCTTTTTACTCGCAGGCTCTCTGATCTATATCTACCTGGGGGGTATTGAGCTGGAAAAGGATCGCGAATTTTCATCCTTTATCGTTAATGAGCTCCCCGTGGGTCTCAAAGGGCTCCTTCTGGCAGGTGTTTTATCGGCTGCCATGTCCACCTTGAGTTCATCTATCAATTCTCTGGCTTCCTCCACCACAACGGACTGGCTGGGTAAAAGGAGTTCCATAAAAACCTCGCGTTTAATCAGTCTTGGATGGGCCATTGTGCTTATCGGAATTGCCCTGGTCTTTGATGAATCTGACAAGGCTATCGTAGTTATGGGGCTCGAAATAGCCTCGTTTACTTATGGTGGACTTTTGGGGCTTTTCTTGTTGACCAAGATTGATAAGGACTTCTCTCAGATCAGCCTGATCTCAGGTCTGGTGGCTTCCATGGCCATCGTATTTGTAATGAAGCATTTTGGCCTGGCCTGGACCTGGTTTATCGGGTTCTCAGTGTTGACCAATCTGATTGTGGTTTATGTGGTTGACTGGGGTGTGAAACTCAGGTCTAAATAGACCTGAGCTGATTGCTTCGGCGGAGAGCCAGGCGCGGATTCGAATCCGCGCCTGAAAAACATTAAACCCTTCTATCGACCAGTAATAACTGCAACCAATACGATCACAATGGTCATCATCCAGGTATTGATGTAATGTTGGAGATGAAGCCCCAGAAGTACCAAGATATCCCGCTCCAGGGCCGAGAGGTCTTTGGACTGATTTTCTATGGTTCCTGAGCGGTGGAAAGGTGTGTCCACCCGAAAGATAAACTGTTCGTTTACACCATCTTTCTTAATCCAGCTCCAGGCTCCGCGAATGAGGTCAAAGGCACGAAAGGTGAAGGTGTTGCCGTCTGTGAGGGTGAGGGTGCTACGCTGGAAATCGCGCCAGTAAAAATCAAGCTTTCCCAACTCCTTCTCAGAAGCACTATCAAAGATAGACATGTGCATATTGGCTTTGCCCGTTGCCTTGAAGCGCAACTTGTGATCACCCATTTCAGCTGAACCTTCAGGGCTCCAGATGCCCTTGCGCTTGATTTTGCCAAACACTTTGGGGCTAAATTGAAAGCCATAGCTCCGTGAAACAGAACTTTCCTTTTTCCAAATAATTGTATTTTCAGCCATTCTATAGTTCCTTTATCCTTTGGTCATCCAACGCATTATGTTGGAGAATTTCAGTGGTACGCCCTGCATGAGGATTGCGGCCCTGAAAATGCGTGCACCACCCCAGACAACAAGCAGGGTAAAAAGAATAACACCAATAAGACCGGCCCAGGGTTGCCAGGCTGGAATAGTGACGGGTGACGCCAGCCTGAGCGTCATTACCATGGGTGTGAAGGGCGGTATCAGCGAGACCACAGTAGAAAATGAAGAGAGTGGTTCCTTTAATACCGGCATCATGATAAACATGGGGATCATCATGGGAAACATGGCCGGGAAGGAGAGTGATTGGGCATCCTTGGCATCATTGGCTACGGATCCAAGACTGGTCATAAGGGCACCCAACATAAAGAGCAGGATAACCAAGTTGACCACAAACCAGGGTAAAATGTCATAAGGGATGTATTGTTCGAATCCACGCCACTGCATAAACAGTGTGCCACCACCGAGATAAACAAGGGTGCTGGTCAGGGCCACTGCGAGACCTCCCAGAATCTTTCCAAACATAAACTGGAAGGGGGTAATTGAACCAAGGATAACCTCCACGATACGTTGGGTTTTTTCCTCCATGACAGCGCTGAGCTGGGGCATGGCACCCATCATGGACATCATAAACATGAGCATCATCATCACCAGGGGTACAGCGATGGCTCTGATTTCGTTGCTGGCGCCAGCATCAGTGATATTACCTTCTTCATCCACGGTGATTAGCCCTTTGGCATTAACCCATGACCAGGCGAAAAGGTCGGGAATCTCCGATTCATCAATACCAGCTTCTTCAAGACGGATACGTCTGAGATGATTATTAAGGGGATCTCTCAACCAGCCTCTGATATCATCCAAAGCGGCACTTTCAGCGTGGTAATTGGCCTGAGCATTTGCTGGGTTTTCACTGGGGTGAATAATCGATGCACCAATATGGAGAAAGGCATGAATCTCTCCAGCTCTAACTCGATCTGACAGCTCACCTAGCTGCAGTGTCAAGGCTGATGTGTCAGGCTCCACAAACTCAATTTTGTATACGGGTTGGACCTGACTGCTGTCCTCCTCGCTGAAGATGTGTTCCGTATTGCGAATGTGGGCGGCTTCCTTTAGGGTTTCAGTGAACTGGCCGGTTTCGTCAACCACAACGATGTGACGTTCACGGATATCAACATGATCCTTCAGGAGCATCATGGCAATCATACTTCCGCTCATGAAAATGGGGAGCATGACCAATCCGATAATAAAACCCTTGGTTCTGACTGCAGCGAGATATTCACGCAGGGCAAGGCGAATAACTTTATACATGATCCACCTCCTTGGCGCTGGCTATACGTACAAATATGTCATGCAGGGATGGTTTCATGAGTTCAAAGCTTAGCAAGGTGTTTGCTTTCATTAATTCTTTTAGAATGTCCTGAGGGTCCGCCTCATGAGCAATGCGTAATTCCTGAGCCTGGCCAAAATCATGGACCTTTTCCACACCAGCAATTCTGTCTAGCCCAGCTGCCTTATTTTCGCAGCGAATACGCAGAGTGTCGCTGCCATATTTATCTTGAATCTCACTCAGGGTACCATCTAAAACTTTTTTGCCCTTATGTATCATAAAAACATAATCGCAAACTTTTTCAGCTGTGGCCATATCGTGGGTACTGAAAATAACGGTGGTACCATTTTTCTGGAGTTCCAACATGGCTTGCAGGAGTACGTCAGTATTAACTGGGTCAAGTCCACTGAAAGGTTCATCTAGAATAACGAGTTCAGGATGAGAGACCACTGTTGCAATAAATTGAACTTTTTGACTCATTCCCTTGCTCAGTGCTTCAACCTTTTTATTAGCCCACTCAGATAGCTCAAGGCGTTCAAGCCAGGTTTCTACTTCGCTGTTTACAGAGTGTCCAGTTTTAAGCTCACCATAAAAATGAAGCAGTTCGCGAATCTTCATTTTCTTATAGAGTCCACGTTCTTCAGGGAGATACCCAATTTTATCATTATCGATTGTGGCTCGAGGTGATCCTAAAATTTGGATGTCTCCAGAATCAGGATTAAAAATATTCATGATCATACGGATGGTTGTGGTTTTACCTGATCCGTTTGGTCCAATAAAACCATAAATGCTTCCTGAGGGGACCTCCAGAGAAAGCTTGTCGACAGCAATGAATTTATCAAAGGTCTTGGTGACATCAGTTAGAGCAAGGGCGTTCATTGTGAACTTCTCCTATATGTGAAATGCATTCCTCTCAATATAGAAGAAAGACATGGAATACACGCTTTTTTCGATAGACGGTCTTTTTACAAGTGGGTCGGTAAAATGGAATGTTGTTTTTCAACCTATTGGGCAGGTTGGTAACGGGACAATTAGTACTTTGAAGGTATCGGGGATATCGAATATGTGGTATAGTCTGTTAAAAGAAATGGTGCTCATAAGTGTTGTGATAGATTGATGTATTTAAGCGCCCTTTATCAAGCGCACGCTTAAAACCTAACCGAAGTCATATGGTGTTACCTGGTAGACAATCTATGGTTAACTATAAATAAACATAATTGTGGTCGTAGTTTTAATATGTTGTTCAATCAGTTTTGATATAACTCCAATAGTTTTGTGCGCTGTAGGGGTGGCTGGCGCTGGATTGATTTTTATATGACCTCGCCCTACAAAAAAGTGAGTTAGCTACACACCTTTTGAAAATCACATGAGAGATGATATAGTGCCTAAATGAGCACCCAGGGAGCCTGAGAATGAAATTATTTGGTGAAGCGCATGTGCTTGCACGAGAGGGCTACAAACAGCCCCAAACTGATTTAAGGTGCAAGTAGGCACCTGGTCCGGTGTGGTGGGAAAGGGTGCCCAAGAGAACAAAAACACTAAATTTATAGTGACTGAGTGGTCACCCTGTGAATTGGTGCAAACCAGATTGACCAAAAGATTTTTGGAAATTGACATGATTAAGAATCAGGAAGGATGAAAAGCCCGTCCTGTAAGGGGGTGCAGGCGACCAGTTGGTCGGCAATATAATTGACACTACAGTCAGTTATGTTGTTTGATCGTGCTGTTGATGTTGATAACAATTGCGGGAATTTCTACGTGAGGTTTGCTTTGAGTGCCCTTACAGGCGAAAATGGCACAGGTTTTTATGAGTGATCTTACAAGGCACCTCTCTCAGGGGAGGCTACACCTGCACGTATGTGCACGACAAGAGTACGTTCCAAGAAATTGGGATCAGGTCTCCACCTGTCCCCTCAAAGACAGAAAGCTTCTAATATTTTGTAAAATCATCTTCCCGTGAGGCCCTTCTTCAAATATCTTCAAAGTTTGAATTGAGGATTTTATGCGTAGTGAAAAATTGATTGTCCATGGTGCCAGAGAGCACAATCTTAAAAATGTAAACCTTGAGCTTCCAAGAGATAAATTTATAGTTATAACTGGGCTGTCTGGTTCAGGTAAAACATCCCTGGCATTTGATACAATTTATGCAGAGGGACAAAGAAGGTATGTGGAATCTTTATCTGCATATGCCAGACAATTTCTCGGCTTAATGGAAAAACCAGATGTTGACTATATTGATGGTTTATCACCTGCAATTTCTATAGAACAAAAAACAGCTGGACGAAATCCCCGTTCTACCGTTGGTACTGTCACGGAGATTCATGATTATCTTCGCTTGCTGTTTGCCAGGATCGGTAGACCCGAATGTTATAACTGTGGTCGACCAGTCACAAGACAGACAGTACAACAAGTTGTTGATTCCATCCTGAACCTACAGCAGGATGCACACATCCAGATTTTATCACCCATTGTGCAAAGCCGTAAGGGTGAGTTTAAAGAAACATTTAAAGAAATTAAGCGCGAAGGATTTGTTAGAGTCCGTGTGGATGGTAAGATTCAGGAAGTTGGTCGTGCCATTAATCTCGAGAAAAACAAAAAACATAAGATTGAAATTGTAATTGACAGGCTCGTTATTAATGAGGAATTCAAAGATCGATTAACTGACTCGGTTGAGCTTGCCTTAAAGCATGGCTCCGGAATGGTAATTGTTGATGTCGTGGGCGAAGACGAACATGTGTTTTCTGAGCATTATGCCTGTCCCTATTGTGAGATCAGCTATCCAGAATTAGAGCCCCGATTGTTTTCATTTAATGGTCCCTACGGCGCCTGCCCCAGCTGTGATGGGTTGGGTATGCAGACCAGTATGGATATTAACCTCATTGTGCCGGATAAACGGAAATCCCTCCTTCAGGGAGGTGTCGCTCCACTTGGTGAACAGCCAAGAGGTAACTGGTACGCTGCCATTTTGAAAAGCCTGGCAAAACATTATAACTTTAAGTTTACCCAACCATGGAATACCATCAGCCCGGAAGCCCAAGAAGCAATTATGCGAGGGACCGGTGATAAGAAGATCACCATGGCCTACGAATCCGACCGCTGGAAGGGTGAATACGAAGGCGGATTTGAAGGAGTTATACCAAACCTGGAAAGACGCTATAAGCAAACCACATCGCCTGGAGTGAGAAAATGGATCGAAGGATTTATGAGTTCACTCCCCTGTGAAGCTTGCAGTGGATCAAGATTACGAATTGAGGCCAATCACATATTCCTCGGGTCCAAAAGCATCACCGATTTGAGTTATTTACCTATCAAGGAATTGCACTCCTTTTTTGACAAACTCAAGCTCACTGACACTGAAGAACAAATCGGTAAACAGATACTCAAAGAGATTAAAGAAAGGCTTAGTTTTCTGGTAAATGTCGGCCTTGATTATTTAAACTTATCCAGAACCGCAGGAACCTTGTCAGGGGGTGAAGCGCAACGTATTAGACTGGCAACTCAAATCGGCTCCCAGCTGGTTGGTGTGCTGTACATTTTAGATGAGCCCTCCATCGGGCTGCATCAGCGCGACAATCGACGACTAATAGATACCTTGAAACACTTGCGGGATCTTGGCAACACGGTCCTGGTCATTGAGCATGATCAGGAAACCATGGAAGAAGCAGATATTCTGGTGGATATGGGTCCGGGTGCTGGTGAGCATGGTGGCGAGATAGTAGCTGCTGGACCACCAAAAACATTCCTGAAAAACAAGGTTTCACTCACAGCAAAATATCTCACTGGCGAGCTTGCTATTCCAGTACCCCTGCAAAGACGTGAAGGCAGGAACAGTAAAATCACCTTGGTTGGCGCCCGAGGCAATAACCTGCAAAATCTTACTGTTGATTTCCCCCTGGGTAAATTCGTCTGTATAACTGGAGTTTCCGGTTCAGGAAAATCTTCTCTGATAAATCAGACCCTCTATCCTGCCATGGCTAGATCGGTCTACAACACCAAGATTACCAGCCTGCCTTTTGATAGGGTAGATGGTCTGGCCTATATAGATAAAGTGATCAATATTGATCAATCACCCATAGGACGTACACCGCGCTCCAATCCGGCTACCTATACAGGTTCATTTACCTTCATCCGCGATCTATTCTCTCAATTACCGGAAGCCAAATTACGTGGCTACAAACCGGGACGGTTCTCTTTCAATGTAAAGGGCGGCCGTTGTGAGAGTTGTCAGGGTGATGGCATTAGAAAAATAGAAATGCACTTCCTGCCGGATGTTTATGTTCAGTGCGAGGATTGCAAGGGCAAACGCTACAACCGCGAAACCCTGCAAATTCAATATAAGAAAAAGAATATCTCAGAAGTCCTGGATATGTCCGTTGAGGAAGCCTACACATTCTTTAAACCGATACCGGGACTAAAACGTAAACTTAAAACTCTGGTGGATGTAGGTTTAGGGTATGTGAAGCTGGGTCAACAAGCTACCACACTCTCAGGTGGCGAGGCACAGCGCGTTAAACTTGCCAGTGAATTAAGCAAGGTTGGCACCGGCAGAACCTTTTACATCCTGGATGAACCCACAACGGGGCTGCACTTCGCTGATGTGAACATGTTGCTCACCGTCCTCAATCGTTTGGTTGAAAAAGGCAATACGGTACTGGTCATTGAGCATAATCTGGATGTAATTAAATCAGCTGACCATGTCATTGATATTGGACCAGAAGGTGGTGATGGTGGGGGTGAAATTCTAGCTGAGGGTACCCCTGAGGACGTTGCAAAAGAGGATCGCTCCTACACGGGATACTATTTGAAAGAGATGCTCAAGAAATAAGCGCATTAGCAATATGATACATCAATGCATGACCATCCTCTATGTCTCTGATCAAGAAGCAGCCAGGGCATTTTATAGCGATGTGTTTGATATACTCCCCAACCTGCATGTTCCCGGAATGACAGAGTTTAAGTTGGAAAATGGTTTCAAGTTTGGATTAATGCCCATGGAGAACATACGTCATCTTTAGGGAGGGACTAAATTCTCTCCAGTGGAAACTGACAATCCTAAAGCCGAATTATATCTTATGGTAGATAGTGCAGCACTTTATTTAGAGCGTGCTATTTCAAGTGGCGCTACACTGCTTCTTGATGTTGAACCTCGTGATTGGGGAGATAAAGTTGGCTATTGTTTTGACCCTGATGGACATGTTTTGGCTTTTGCGGAATCATTGGGGTCAGACATTTGAAGTGCACAGGGATAACGGCTGAACAGACAAGGCTTCACTTGGAATCGGGTACCCTGGCCAACTATATTTGCCGGCACATTTTGAGCGATGTGACAATGACACCAACACGGAGCGTTTCAGCAGCAAGAATTAAATGATGAGTGAACTAACCCAGCCCCGAGTATTGACTGAAGAACAAGAGTTCGATCGTGCTTTGCGCCCGCAGAGCCTGGCTGATTTTGTAGGTCAAAAGGACACAGTTGACCAGCTTAAAATCTTTATTGAGGCTACCAAGCAGCGCAATGAGGCTTTGGATCATGTGTTGCTCTTTGGACCTCCCGGACTGGGCAAGACCACACTGGCCATGCTGGTGGCGAAAGAATTGGGTGTCAATATCAAGATTACCTCAGGTCCCGTGCTTGATAAATCGGGTGATCTGGCAGGGCTCCTGACTAACCTAGATGAACGGGATGTGTTTTTCATTGATGAAATTCATCGTATGAATCACGTGGTCGAAGAATATCTCTATTCCGCTATGGAAGATTATCGCATTGATATCATGATCGATAAAGGTCCCAGTGCCAGAAGCGTTCAACTTAACCTGGAGCCATTCACTCTGGTGGGTGCCACCACGCGGGCCGGGCTGTTGACGCCACCTATGCGTGCTAGGTTTGGTGTAGTCTTGAGAATGGACTTTTACCAGCCTGAACAACTCCAAAAAATCATCAAACGCTCAGCCA
>JAERTH010000046.1 GCA_016844955.1 Fidelibacterota bacterium
TTTTAACCGGAGGTAGGACATGTCAAAGTTGACAGATAGTCAAGTTGACCTCATTGCAAATAAAGTAGCCTCGCTACTCAACCCGAACCAACCCTCGGGAGACGTAGAGGCACCCGTGGTTCCAGATGTAGGACAGAGTAGTGCTGGGCATTACGGTGTCTTCGGCACAGTGGATAGTGCTGTAAAGGCCACCCGTATAGCCTATGAAGCGCTGAACACTTTGACACTGGAGCAGCGATCCACAATCATTGAGAGTATTCGCGCCAAAATGCGCATCCATGGTGAAGACCTGGCCAGAAAGGCTCACGAAGAGACTGGAATGGGGCGGTTTGAGGATAAAGTGCTCAAGAACCAGCTGGTCACTCAAAAAACCGAGGGTCCCGAAGCCTTGACACCAAAGGCTTTGTCTGGTGACCGAGGGCTCACCCTCACAGAATGGGCTCCCTATGGCGTCATTGGCTCCATAACACCCAGTACCAATCCTACTTCCACCATAATCTGCAACACAATCGGCATGCTGGCAGCTGGAAATGGCGTGGTCTTTAACGTTCACCCCATGGCTAAAGAAGTCAGCATCCTCAATGTTGAGCTATTGAACGAAGCCATCATCGAAGCTGGCGGACCACCCAACCTGGTGACCACCGTGGCATCACCTACCATTCAGAGTGCCAATGAATTGATGAAACACAAGGGCATCGACCTGCTTGTCGTTACCGGCGGAGAAGCCGTTGTGAAAGCGGCCATGTCCAGTGGGAAACGAGCACTTTGTGCCGGCCCTGGAAATCCCCCAGTTGTGGTTGATGAGACGGCCGATATTGAACAGGCTGCCCGGGATATCGTCCGCGGTGCAGGCATGGATAACGGCATCATCTGTGTGTTGGAAAAGGAAGTCTTTGTGGTTGATTCGGTTGCCGATCAACTCCTGGCGGCCTTTCCTCGTCACGGCGCCGTTGTGTTAAAATCCCATGAAGTCAATCAACTGGAAAAGGTCATCTTCGAAAAAACCAACGGCATGCGTAAACCAGGTGTCATGAACAAGGAAATGATCGGTAAAAATATCCAGTATATCCTTTCAAAAATTGGAATGCAGGTCGCCGATGATGTCCGTATTGCTATTATGCCTGTTTCCGTGGGACATCCCCTGATCTGGACCGAACAACTCATGCCGGTTCTGCCCTTGGCTCGTGTGCCAAACGTGGACCAGGCCATTGATCTGTCCAAGGCTGCTGAGCACAATTTTCGCCATACTGCGGTCATTCATTCAAAAAACATCAATAGCCTGAGTCGTATGGCCCGGGTTATGGGTTGCAGTATCTTTGTAAAAAATGGTCCCACCCTGGCTGGTTTAGGCTATGGGGGCGAGGGCTATACTTCCTTTTCAATTGCCAGTCCCACAGGGGATGGATTAACCGGACCTCACTCTTTTGTCCGACCCATCCGTTGTGTCATGGTCGATAACTTCAGGATTGTATGATGAAATCTCAAGTCGCACTGGCTCTCATTGAGTTAGATAGCATTCCATCAGGAATTTTTACGGCTGACGCCATGTTGAAAGAAGCACCCATTGCGGTTTTAAAATCTGGAACCGTACACAATGGGAAATATTTGATTCTTATTGGTGGGTCTGTTGCCTCAGTGGGAATGGCATTTGCCAAAGGCATGAGCAAAGGACAGGATCACCTCCTGGATGCTGTCTTCCTGCCTGATGTCCATGAGGGCGTCTATAGTGCCTGCCTGGGACAGCGTCACAAATGTGGAACAGAAGCCTTGTCGGTGATGGAAATGTCCACTGTGGCTGCTATTCTGAGATCATCAGATGCTGCTATGAAAGGTGCTGCAGTTGAACTGGTTGAGTTGCGATTGGCCGATGACCTGGGTGGCAAGTCCATTGCCATTTATGCCGGCAAAGTGGAAGATGTTGAAATGGCTCTGAATATTTCAGAACAGGTCATGGAAAATCCAGAACTCATTCTGTCGCAGAGTATCATTCCCAGACTTGATCCAGAATTGGCCAAACAGATTGATACTTCCACCTATTTTTCTAAATCTGAATTGTCAAAACTGGCTGGAGCTGAATAATGCTGTTAGGTAAAGTCATTGGAACCCTCACTCCTTCTACTATTTATGAGGGTCTGGAAGGGGTGCCCATGCTCATGGTTCAGCCTCTTGATAAGCACCAGGTACCAGAAGGTCAACCCATGGTTGCCGCTGACCCCACCCGCATGTGCGGACCCGGCGAGCTGATCTATTACGAAAGCTCCCGTGAGGCGGCCCTGTTATGTGATCCCTGGTTTGTCCCTGTAGATCATGCTGTGGTTGGCATTGTGGATGACATCCAGATATTGAAGGGTGATTAATGATGGCCACGGGACCGTTGATATGATAAAGGTTGATCAAGAGTTCGACCCAAGAATGGCAAACTCGGCATTAATATCGCTGCCTTTGAACTCAGATTTTATATGCGTGAAATTGGAATGTCTCCCTGAGCCTGTCGAAGGGTTTTGGGACCGTATGTTTTGCCTGTGTTTATATGCTTCGAGAACCTCAGCATGACAGCCATGATAAACCTATTATTAGTTTTGGAGCTAACATGATCCTGGGCAAAGTGCGTGGTACGATCCACTCCACCATCAACCACCCTTTCTATGATAATCAACGTATCCTGGTGGTGGACAAGCTGGATGGACATCTGAAACCAACCGGTAAATATCTAATCGGTATCGATGTGGTGGATGCCGGTGTGGGAGAGACGGTTCTCATGCTAGATGAAGGCAACGGTGCACGACAGATCGTAAAGGAATCAAACGCCCCCCTGCGCTCCGTCATCGTTGGTATCGTGGATGAGGTACACCTACCTTAACCAGTAGCGCCAAGCGTCATCCTGAACGAAGTGAAGGATTTTGACCCCAATCGCTATCTTTAAATAATATCGAACATTGGCAAAGGACCAAGATTCTTCGCGCTGCTCAGAATGACATCAATTCAATTCGTGCCCATCTTTTGAAATGGGCGTACTTCGTGTCCAGAATTTCCAAGTTTCAAATTCAAAATTCGTCAACAACGAACCAAACGAATCAAGAGAACAGAGCTGTATCTGCACAAATGAATTTTGTTGTTTTCGTCTTTTCGTTGTAGAGAGAGTCGAGGCTCCTTCAACTCATAATCGCCTTCGCGCTGCTTAGAATGACAATCTGGAGGTGAAACCTGAGGTTGTCGAAAGGTGACCCGCCACATAAAAAGACCCACAACCCCAACAAATCACCTTGGTGAAACACCTCTGCAAGTCTATCCTGCGACGGCTATTAACTAAATGGGACATATGACATGAATGACAGTGAAAAAGTAATTGTGAAAAAAGGTGAAAATATAGAGCTGGAAATTGAAAGTCTGGCTTTTGGCGGCAAAGGTGTAGCCAAGGTTGACGGGCTCGCCATATTTGTCGAACGTGTTGTCCCGGGACAAAGAGTTCTGGCCCGCATTTTCAAAAAGAAAAAGAGCTTCGCTGAAGCCTATCCACTTGAGGTGCTGAGAAAAGCACCCAATGAGATCGAGCCCAAGTGTCCAGCCTTTGGTACCTGCGGTGGTTGTCGTCTACAGAACCTGGCCTATGAGGATCAGCTTCTTGAAAAAACCCGTCAGGTCCGTGATCTGGTTCAACGCGTGGGCGGATTTGCTGATTTTGAGGTACCCACCGCACTGGCCTCGCCTGATGCTTTTCATTATCGCAACAAAATGGAGTTTACTTTTACACCCAACCCCTGGCGTAATCATCCAGATGATGAAGACGAGCCATTGGGTTTGGGGCAGCATATTCCGGGACGTTTTGACAAGATTGTTCATCTGGAAACCTGCTATTTGCAAAAACCGATTATGAATGAGATCATGAATTTTGTCTTCGCTTTTGCAGAAAAACACAAATGGGAGGGCTACAATACCAGAACCCATGTAGGTTGGGCCAGAAACCTGGTGCTACGCTATGGTGAACATACCGATCATATCATGGTAAATCTGGTGACCAAGACCTATGAAAAAGAGCACATGCAGGTCTTCAAACAAGCCATTATGTCCGCTTTTCCCCAGATTACCACCCTGATTAACAGCATTAACACCCGTTTGGCTGATGTTGCCGTGGGTGAAAAGGAGATTTTCCTCCACGGACCCGGGGTCATTCGAGATCGTTTGGGTGATGCTGAATTCGAGATTTCTGCTGGCGCCTTTTTCCAGACCAATACCCGTCAGGCCGAAGTCCTTTATGAAGAAGCCCTCAAGGGAACCGATCTCAAGGGTGGGGAAGTAGTCTACGATCTCTATTGCGGAACCGGTACCATTGCTCTCTTCCTGGCCAAGCAAGCCCGCAAAGTTTATGGCTTTGAATTGATAGCCAGCGCAGTGAAAAATGCTCGCAGGAATGCCAAAGCTCAGGGTCTGGATAATGTGGAATTCATTCTGGGTGACCTGAAAGATGTGCTTTCTCAAAATGTAGACAGAATTGAAGCGGCTGATGTCATCGTGGTTGACCCTCCTCGCGCTGGTTTACACCAGAATGTGGTGGATGATATCCTCAAAGTTGGACCGAAGCGTTTGGTCTACGTCTCGTGTAACCCATCAACCCTGGCCAGAGACTTAAAATTGTTTTGCGAATCAGATTACGAACTGATCAGCGTTCAGCCCGTTGATATGTTTCCTCATACCACCCATATCGAGACAGTTGCCCAGCTTGTAAAAAAGGTGTAAAATTCTCACCCGACAATCATGTTGATGTTGGGTGAACGCGCAGAACACCTGAATAATTGTAAAATTGGAGAGATTTTGACTAAACGATATACAGTCGCCATCTTTTTGGTAACCACTTTCATTGTAAATCGTGGAGAAGCTCAAATGCCTAAGAAATCAATCGATGAGAAAATTGATGATATACTCATAGAGCTAACGCTTGAGGAAAAGGTTGATATGTGCCACGCACAATCAAAATTCAGCTCTCCTGGTGTACCACGTCTTGGGATTCCTGAGATCTGGATGTCAGATGGCCCTCATGGGGTAAGAGCCGAAATTAAATGGGATAGTTGGGGTCATGCCGGCTGGACCAGTGATTCAATTACGGCTTTTCCGGCCTTGACAGCCCTGGCGGCAACCTTCAATCCTGAGCTGTCTAAAGCCTATGGGAAAGCACTGGGAGAGGAGGCTCGCTATCGCAAAAAGGATATCCTGCTGGGACCAGGAGTGAATATTTATCGCACCCCTCTGAACGGGAGGAATTTTGAATATATGGGAGAAGATCCTTTCCTGGCTTCAACCATGGTGGTTCCATATATCCAGGGCGTCCAGGAAAACGGTGTGGCTGCGTGTTTGAAGCATTTTGCCCTGAATAATCAGGAGACATGGCGGGGACATATCAGTGTGGAAGCCAGTGATCGTGCTCTGCACGAAATCTATCTACCAGCCTTTAAGGCCGGCGTTCAAGAGGGTAATGTCTGGTCTGTTATGGGGGCCTACAATCAGTTCCGGGGGCAACACACCACACACCACGCATTGCTTAATAATGAGATTCTCAAGGGTAAGTGGGGCTTTGATGGTGTCCTCGTATCCGACTGGGGCTCGACTCATGACACAAGGGAAGCAGCCCGGAATGGATTAGATATTGAAATGGGCACCCATACGGATGGCTTGAGTTCCACCGTAAAAAATGCCTATGACTACTATTATTTGGCTAACCCACTGCTGGAGCAGGTGAAGTCAGGCGAGATCGATGAAGCGCTTATTGATGACAAAGTTCGAAGGATTCTCAGACTCATGCTTCGCACCAACATGAACCAGAATCGCCCGCTGGGACGAATGAACAACCCCCAACATCTGGAGGTCGCTCGCAAAGTGGGGGGAGAAGGCATTGTCCTGTTGAAAAACAAGGGTGACTTCTTCCCAATTGATCCACGGAAGGAGATAACCATTGCTGTCATCGGTGATAATGCCACCCGATCAATGACAGTAGGTGGCGGTTCATCAGAGTTAAAAGCAAGAAAAGAAGTCTCACCCCTGGAGGGCTTGCAGGAACGATTTAAACATGCTACGATTCTGCACTCCCTCGGGTATAAGTCTGGCGCACCGGTTTATGGCATGGAAACAGAATCAAACCTTGATGCAGATTCGCTCCAGGATGTTGCTGTGGAACTGGCAGGCAAAGCGGATGTTGTGCTTTTCATTGGTGGACTGAATAAGAATCACAGTCAGGACTGCGAAGGTGCCGATAGAATGAACATGGCTCTGCCCTATGATCAGGACGAGCTTCTCAAGAAAATATTGAGGGTTAATCGCAATGTCGGGGTGATTCTCATCAGTGGCAATGCGGTTGAAACACCCTGGCTGTCAAAAGTCAAAGGCTTGATGCAAGCCTGGTATCTAGGCAGTGAAGCAGGTCATGCTATTGCAGATGTGGTCAGTGGCGACGTTAACCCCTCCGGTAAATTGCCATTTTCCTTCCCTGTGAAGCTGGAGGATAATGCGGCGCATCACTTTGGGGAACAGTCCTACCCAGGAGATGGTGTCAGCCAAACCTACAAAGAGGATATCCTGGTTGGATATCGCTGGCATGATACCAAGAATGTCAAGCCACGCTTCGCTTTTGGATACGGCCTCTCTTATACCACTTTCAGGCTTGCTAAGGTCAAAACCGATCAGAAGACCTATTCAGCAGGTGAACAAATCACTCTGTCCTGCAAATTGTCCAACACTGGTGAAAGAGATGGCTCAGAGGTTATTCAGGTATATGTTGGCAAACTCAACTCAAAGGTGGAGCGTGCAGAAAAAGAGCTGAAGGCATTTCAAAAGGTTGCTATAGAGGCTGGCAAAAGTGATGTGGTTGAGTTGTCCATAGGAATCGATGACCTGGTCTTCTATGATGAATCCATTTCAGACTGGAAGTTTGAAAAAGGTGACTATCTGATCCATGTTGGGACAGCTTCAAACAAAATCGTGAAAAAGCTCAAAATCAATATCCAGTAAACGCGCTACAGGACGTAAAGGATATATCCATGCTCGATTTTAACTCACCAGTCAGGACCATTTCTCTGTACTTGTTGGTGCTTATGCTTTTGTCGGCATGTAGCAAGGATACTCAGCAGGAAGATACCGATATCACCCTGGATAAAAACCTGGAATACACCGCATACACACCCAGGTCATCAGATATCAAAATATCCCGCGGAGAATACAAAGACCAGCTCGTAGGTTTTTGGCTGGGAGCCTGTATTGCCAATTGGACCGGTCTGGTTACTGAAATGGATAAAATTGGCCGAATCGGTGAGTTTGATACGGGTGATTTCTACACCCGTGAAAATTGGGGGCAACCGGATCAACCAAATATCTGGAGTAAAGGAAAGCCCAGTGATCTGTCACCAACTATCGATTTTGTGCTGAGGAAAACAGGGGAAACCTGGGGTGCCGATGATGATACAGACATTGAGTATATGTATCAGCACCTGCTTTCAATCCACAAAACAGCCTTTTTAACAGGTGAACAAATTAGTGAAGGCTGGCTCAACCATATTCTGCCAGAGGAAGAGAACTATTTGTGGGTTTCCAATCAACAGGCTTTCGACCTGATGCAGAAAGGTATAATTCCTCCCGAAACAAGCAGGCCAGATAAAAATCCTCATTTCGATATGATCGATGCACAGCTTACAACCGAGATTTTTGGACTCTTTGCGCCTGCCAAGCCTGAACTGGCAGTAAAAATGGCGGCCCTGCCCATACGCACAACTGCACGTGGCAATGCCGCAATCATTTCTGAATTCTATGTACGTCTGTATGCTCTGGCATCCCAAGTAGATAAAAATCTGTCCTCAAAGGAACAGGTTCTATGGATGGCCAAAGAAGCGCGTCAACAGATTCCTGAAAGCTCCTATCCTGCAAAAATGTATGATTTCATTAAAGGACAGTATGACGCCGGAATACCCTGGGAACAGACACGAGACTCGGTGTATGTCCGCTATCAGGTAGAAGAACAGGATGGTTATGACATTACCTCTCAAGACATTTACTGCAACGGCTGTTTTGCGGCCGGAATCAATTTTGCCGCCAGCCTGGTGAGTTTGTTCTATGGTGAAGGTGATCTGAAAGAGACCATCAAGATTGGAGTCCTGGCAGGGTGGGATTCGGATAACCCAACTGCTACCTGGGGTGGTCTATTGGGGTTCATGCTGGGGGGGAAGGCTGTGGACGCGACTTTTGGAGGGAATCTCTCTCACCAATTCAACATTCACAGAACCCGCCAGAACTTCCCTAATGGGGGATTGAACAATTTTGAGTCCATGGCAGAAACAGGGCTGGAAATTGTGGATATGGTCGTTCGCGAACACATGGGGGGCTACCACGATAAAAGCAAAAATCTTTGGTCCGTTCCAATTCTAAACTAACAATGTTTTACCTGGGTTGCCTGCCTGGAGTCCCAGTCCTCAAATTCAAAAACCGAGACGCATTTGTGATCAAAAGAGTGGCGATCTAAAGGCGCAGCTCGTTGTTATAACTCATGGCGCTTTGCATATTAAGTGGCACACTCATTAACATCGGGGTTTATACAATTTGAAGAGGTTGACCTAATGTTGAAAAGACATTTCCTGTTGCAATTTATACTACTCTGTGTCGGTTTTTCACTGGGTAGTGCCCAGATCGGTCCAGTTGAGGTGATCGATAATAGTTATCTTACTGTTGGTATTTCACAAATTGTTTCAGCAGATCTAAACAATGACAATCATGATGATATCGTTTTTTCCGCAACAGGCAGTTCTGGACGTCTGGCCTATTGTCTTAATACGGGTAATAGTAGTTTTGAAGCTGTCCAGATCGTTGACTCATTGTCGTTTACCAAGGGGGTTGTAGCAGGAGACTTTAACAATGATGGATGGATGGATCTTGTGTCAATTGGAAATATCAGTTATGATGTGAATATCCACTACAATGAAAACGGGTCTTTCGGAGAAAGGGTTCTGGTGGATAGCGGAATTTTTCCCAGCATAAACGAGGTTGTTGCCGCTGATTTCGATGAGGATGGAGATGTTGATCTGGTGGTGATAGGTCAGCATAGTATTGACCACCATCGCAATCTTGGGGAAGGTGTGTTTGAAAAGGAGCACATATTAACAACATCCTCATCTGAACAACCCCTGGAACTCCTTGATATCTCTGTCATGGATATGGATGATGATGGTGACCTGGACCTGGTGTGTGGTGAAACAGCAGGTCTGGTTACTTATGTGAATTCAGGTCAGGCAGTTTTTTCTCCTGTGTATCATTCAATAGTTACTGAAATTGTGTGGAGAGCACATCCTTTTGATATCAATGGTGACAGTTTTCCAGATGTCATCTTTAAAAATTCATTTGGTGAAGTGAAATGGTTTAGGAATGATGGTTCAGGCAATTTGAACTTTGTAGCGATTCTACCATCTTTTCCAGATTTTAACTCCCTGCGTACGGTTGATTTTAATAATGATGGAGCCCTTGATGCATTTGTGAGTTACCCTAACAATATCTCAGTCTTTCTTAATAACTCCCAACACGACTTCAGCGAAGAGTATGTCGTTTATCAGGATAATGCTTTGTACATGGATGAAATTTCTACCATGGATATCAATAATGATGGACGTGAGGATTATATATGGTCTGGAATGACCCACACCCTGGCTTTTCACCTGAATACAAATTCAGTAGGCATTGCACCAAAAAGACCTTCTGAACTGGCAAGCATCTATCCCAATCCCAGCAACAACTATTTCTCAGTGAGCACTCACATGTCCGGAAAATATCAACTGAAAGTATATAACATCAGGGGGCAGGTAGTCTTGGAAACCAGTGAAGTCTATTCCGGTACGAATATTCACATTTCTCAATTACCGCCCGGTATATACATTTCAGTATTATCCAGTGAAATCGGGCAATACTCCAGCAAGCTTGTTGTCAGGTAATTTCTATATTTATATCCATTCCACCTGTGGAATGCCCAGACCCATTTACCCGTTGATTTCTTAATGGGGCAAGCAGGCTATCTTTAATTATATTTGCCTCAAAGCATCCTTTGTCGGTGTTGCGTATAGTCTAAATAGTCAGGGGGAAACCAATGTATTTCCGGTCATTTATACTGCGCCCAATTGTGGGTTTATGCGTGTTTTCCTTTTTTGTCTCGTGTGATACCAGGCAGAATGAACAGGTGATCCCTGAGATATTCAGCAAATACATCACACAAAAATCAACCCGTGTTCCCTACAAACAGCTGATCTTAAGCACAGGAGCAGAAAAGGAGAAGGCACCTGATTCAATTTCATCTAACGCAGCACTGGAAGATGTCGAGATGCTGGAATACCTGTGGAAATCCTCATACTCCGGCTATGAATACTGGGAATTTCATGGGGCTGATTTTGACGGCTATATAGAAAACCTGAAATCATGGGTCTCCCAAGTCCCCATGATAAGCACATTGGAATTTGAAAATCAAACCACATCCATTCTCAAGGAAATCTATGATGGACACATTTCCTTTGTTGGGGCTGGTTATTATGGGGCTTATCGACATAAATCAGTCTATTTCAGCGATGTGCTGGTTGAGAAAACGGATACTGGTGAGTACAGAGTTATTGATTCTAAAAATAACATGGTCACAGTTGGTGCCACTTTCACGCAGGATGGGCAAGTAGACTATCTATTCCCCACGCTGGCTCCCCCTGGAAAGCAGCAATTCCTGGTGGGTGTTTTTAGCTATACGCCTCAAAGATCAATAGAATTCAGCTTTGACCATGAAATTCGTGAAGTCACTCTGCATAAAAGTCGACTGATGTTGGCGAAATTTGATGATCCTGCTCCGTATTACATAAACAGAGAGAATGTTGTGCCCGTCGTGCGAGTAACAGGTTTTGGTGATGCTCTCTATACTCAAATGCAGGATTTTATGTTGTCTGGGTTTGAGCTGAAAAATGAAAAAACAATCCTCATAAACCTGTTCAATAATGGCGGTGGATCATCCGTATACCCCCAAACCTTCTTGAAAAATTTGAATGGTTCTGTTCAATGGGATGTCCACTGGGCTGAACTCACCTCTCCAGCTATTGCAGAGTATTATGCCAATTTCAAGCTGGATCCACAGGCCTCTCCCGGATTAAAAAAGCTAGCCAACCGGTACAGTGGCCAATTTGAGAAGTTGCGCAGTTTCCCCACCAAAAGCTGGACTTTTAGCCGAGATGAGAAAAAACAAGTTGATGGAATTTACAAGGGCCAGCTTGTTCTACTGACCAATAGGCGGGTTCTCTCAGCCGGCGAGAATTTGGTGGGTGCTTCAGCATCAGTCAGTGATAGAATAGTTATTGGTGAAAATACTGGGGGTGTAGCCCAGTTCTCCAGCACCTGTGCCTATGTGCTACCCAACTCCAGGCTGGTTCTAAATCTTCCCCGTCAACTCATTTTCATCCCCGGACTGGAAGAATGTGTGGGCTATCTCCCTGACTATTGGCTGGATACTCACCTGCCACTGGAGGAAACCTTGAAATGGCTTGAATCTCCCGAGAAATACCAGTTTCACTATACCGAAACCTATGAAGAATTGGTAGAGCGGCTCGGGCTTTCCACCCTCCTTCCAGAGGATGTGCACATTCATCAACCAGATCCGGATATACCTGATTCTCTGGCAGTATTTTCAGGAAAATGGTTTGGTGTCAGCGACGGAGTTCTCGATCATATGCTGGTAGTGGAAAACATCTCTGTAAGCGGTGAAGTTAATGCCATCTATGCCTGGGGTGTGGCTCATCAATGGGGTGTTAACCCTGGTTATGAGCGGTTCAAGGGGATATTCCAGAATGGCAAACTGGTTTTACAAGATAAGGATCGAAACCTGATTATCACTTATGAGATACGCCCAGATGGTTCCATGGATTCATGGTACAAAAGACCGGGAATCAACTCCTATACCGAAATGGTGAAACTGGCAGATGAATAAGGTCTGGCCACTATGTTAATGACTCTCAGGGGTGGTGCCGGTGAGCGTTAAATCTGTGCTTGGAAGCGAATGTGTTTACTTCACCACCAACATTTTCCGGTTCTGAGTCCCCAATTCAGTGGTCAGGCGATAAATGTATACACCTGCTGGAATATCCGCGGAAGAAAAGTTCACAGAATGACTTCCTGAAGGCTGGTAAGCGTTTGCCAGGACACTGACCTCTCGTCCGGTAACGTCATACACCCTCAAATCAACCTGTGAGGCCTGGCTCAGTGAATAACTAATCCTGGTTGAAGGGTTAAATGGGTTGGGGAAGTTGGCTTCCAGTGTCGTACCCGGCAGAAGTGTTGGTTCGGCAATGTCGATAGAGGTTGGATTCATAGACAAACGTGCAATATATGCATTGGTGAATGTGCCAGTGACGGAGATGGAATCAAAACTGGCTGACTCGCCAAAGCGTCCGCTCACCCAGACATTTCCCTGTGAAGTGACGGCAATGGCATCTCCTGAGTCATGAAAGTCCCCTCCAGCTGTCTTGCCCCAGCGGGTTGCCCCATCTGAATCAAAATTCAAGATCAAAACATCATTATAAGCATTGGCTTCTGTGAGAACGCCATTTCCCCAGTCAATAGAGCGACGGGTGAAACCGGCAAAATAGATGGAGTTATCAGCCCCAACATCTAGAAACGTGCCAAAGCCTTCACCACCATCACCCAGTTGATCATCCAGAGGGACTTCCCGGAGCCAGAGGAAATTGCCATTTGAATCCAGCCGTGTTATGGCAAAGTCATAGACCCAGTCCGGACCTTGCGCTAGGATATCTCCAAACATGAAATCACCGCGTAAGCCAGTACCAAAGTAGGCATAACCCTGTTGATCAGTGACAATCTGTTGGTTTTCAGCGGTGACATCCTCAATAAAATTCACCCATTGGGCTGTTCCAGCCTGATCATATCTAACGATGTACTGATTGTAGCTAAAGGGAGCTTCCGCTTCATAACCATTGAAACTCTGAGGACCCATGCTCGTCGCTCCTGTAGCCCAGAGTCCTCCACGGGCATCAACAGACATAGACATTGCACTGCCGACATGTTCCTGTTCAATGACCATCTCCAGGGCACCACCAGGTTCCATCTGGAAAATCTTTGAGATCCCAAATCCGGCATGTGCAGCGACCCAGATACCGTTTTGTCCTTCGCAAATGGCGGTGATATCTCTGATCTCTGAGACAGAAGGATTGTAGCTGCCCATCCAGATCAATTGACCCTCACCATCGAGTTTGGCTATCCAGGAATGTGTTTCTGAATCGTTGAACAGTGGAAAAACTGAACCCGTGATAGCTATGGAGTCGCGATAATTGCCAAAGATGTATATATCATCGTGTCGGTCAACCAACAGACCTTTCAAGTTCACATTGCCAGACAAAGTATCACTCCATAGAAGCGTGCCAGAGATATTCAGCTTTTCAATTACAAAATCTCCATGAGGGTATGTGTAATTCAGTTTATTTGATATCATTCTACCGATCACAGGTCTGTTTTGTGAATCAAGATCGATACTGGATGATAGTCTGGGAGCATTTAAGCCGCCAACAGGGTGAGACTGAACAAGATCAAAGGTCTGTGCCATGGATGTTCCAAGCAAGGTCGCAAACAAGAGTATCATTTTGTGTGTCATGGTATCCCCGATTTAAAGTTGCTAAATTCTACGTTGATATTGAGTGAGAAAAACTAAAGAAAAGATGACAATAATTATGATCTATCCACAAGTCCTTGATTAATCTATATTAGTCGCTGACTTTGTGTATTGAATTGATGGGAAGGGGATCAGGCATGATCGCAGCTGATATCATGAAAGAACTGGAGGGGTTTGGAGATGAGCGCACCAAAAATACCCTCATGAACCACGGTGCCAGGGAACCATTCTTTGGTGTCAAAGTGGGGGATATGAAAAAGATTCTCAAAAAAACAAAGAAGAATCATGAGTTATCTCTTGAGCTCTACGCAACTGGAAACTCAGATGCCATGTATCTGGCCAGTCTCATGGCTGATGAGACCCAGATAACCCAAGCTCAACTTGAGGAATGGGTTGATCAAGCCTACTGGTATTATCTTAGTGAATATGCAGTACCCTGGGTGGCAGCAGAAACATCTTTTGGTTTTGATTTGGGATTGAAATGGATTGAGGATGAGCGGGAATTGGTACAAGACGCAGGATGGTCGACCCTGTCCTTATATGCATCCATGAGAAATGATGAGGATCTGGACATCCCTCTGTATAGGAATCTACTTCAACGGGCTGGCAAAGAAGTCCATTCTGCTCAAAATCGGGTGCGTTTTGCCATGAATAATTTTGTCATCTCAATTGGTTCATATATCGAATCCCTTACTGATGAGGCGATGAATATGGGTTCAAAGATTGGTAAAGTCGATGTGACCTTGGGCAGTGCGGCTTGTAAGGTCCCCCTGGCTACAGAATATATCCAGAAGGTCGTTGATCGCGGATCCGTGGGGAAAAAGCGTAAAACAGCGAGGTGTTAGCAGGCTTTCAACGAAATTTACGAATCTCTATACTCCCCATCGTGGAATTGGGGAATTCGTTTTGGGTATAAAGGTATAAAGGTATAAGGGTATAAGGTTGATTAGTTTTCAAAACCGTGGTGAAAACATCAAGAAGAACTATTTGTGATCATTCGTGCCTTTTAGTGCACTTCGTGTCTAATCTTCCCAATTTCAACTTTTCAATTCAACATTCTCAACAACGAACCAAACGAATAGATCTGTTTATGCACAAATAAATTTCGTTGTTTTCGTCTTTTCGTTGGAAAAATTCAAACACCTGGTTTATCGATCGACAATTATATCAAAGAGGGATTGCTTCACTTTGATCGCAAAGACGGAATTGGGAGCAACGCAAGCATCGCCAAATTTCAAGTTTTCAATTACATCAACTCAAGGCCTCCTGTATGATCACTTCCACCGGCCCAGTATCTGACCTCGGATGATCACTCAACACGCAGGAAGATCGTTTCCGTGTAGCTCGACAGTGAGTATTTGGGATCAAGTTTCTTAGCGCTGCTCAGAATGACATAAAATCAAGTCGTGATCATTCGTGGCCAGGATTTCCAGGTTTCCAATTCCACATTCTTTAACAACGAACAAAACGAATCAAACGAACAGAGCTGTTTATGTACCTATGGATTTCGTTGATTTCGTCCTTTCGTTGTGAAAAAATCTGGTATCTCAATTTTCCATAAATATTTAAGTTAAAGAGGGATTGCTTCACTTCGTTCGCAAAGACGGGATTGGGACGCCGAGCATGCATCCCAAAATTTCAAGTTTCCAGTTTCATGACTCACCGCCGCTTTTGTGATCAGTTGGGATCAAGATTCTTCGCGTTGCTCAGAATGACATAAAATCAATTCGTGATCATTCGTGGCAATCAGTGCGCTTCGTGTCTATGCTTTTCCAGTTTCCAGTTTCCAGTTTCCAGTTTCATCAACTCAGTTTGTAAATTTTTTTCACGAACAATGGTTCTTCACTATGCGTTCACCTATATTGCCGCGAACTAAAAGCTTTGGACTCAAACATGCCAGGAAGCCTACCCATGAAACAAATTTTTTCCATGATCTTAATCACAGTCATGCTATTCACCTGTAGTGCCCCACAACCACCCGTAACCCCTGAGGAACCAACACCTATAAAGGTGGCCAAACAACAGCATGAATTCGAAGTCCCGCGTGAATTTCGGGCTGCCTGGGTGGCAACCGTGGCCAATATTGACTGGCCCAGTAAACCGGGTCTGACCACTGAGCAACAGCAGGCTGAAGCCATCAGTCTGCTGGATAGTGCCGTTATTTTGAATCTTAATGCCATCGTTTTCCAGGTGCGACCACAATGTGATGCCCTCTATTCAAGTGAGCTTGAGCCCTGGTCATATTACCTCACGGGAGAAATGGGAACCGCACCCGATCCCTACTACGATCCCCTGGAATTCTGGGTGGAGGAATCCCATAAACGAGGTCTGGAATTACATACATGGTTTAACCCTTACCGAGCGCATCACCCCCAGGGCAAATTGAATGATAAGTCGGTTGTCTATACAGCACCTGATTTGGTTCGGGAAATAGATAATGGCTACTATTGGCTGGATCCGGCCATGCAGGAAACCCAGGATTATTCTTATGATGTGGTCTTGGATGTGGTGAGGCGCTATGACATTGATGGTGTTCATTTCGATGACTATTTCTACCCCTATAGCAGTATTGACTTTCCTGACGATGACACCTGGCAAACCTACCTGGTTCACAAAGGCCGCCTCAAAAGGGATGATTGGCGCCGCGAAGCCGTGAATACATTTATCAAGCGCACCTACGAGGGCATTAAAGCTGAAAAACCCTGGGTGAAATTTGGCCTCAGCCCCTTCGGTATCTGGCGACCTGGAAATCCAGCTTCCATTAAGGGCTATGATCAATATGCCAAGCTGTATGCCGATGCGAAATTGTGGTTGAACGAAGGCTGGGTGGATTATTGGACACCACAACTGTATTGGCCCACCCGCCAGATTCCCCAGAGTTACCCCGTCCTCCTTGGGTGGTGGGTATCTCAGAATACACATGGACGTAGTCTGTGGCCCGGTCTTTTTACCAGTAAGATCAAGGACGAGGAAGGTGCAAAAGAGAACTTCAGCCAAATCATGATAACCCGTGGTATGGTTCCTGAGGGTCCTGGAAATGTTCATTTCTCGATGAAAGCCCTCCAGAAAAATTATGGAGGTGTTTCTGAGATTCTCCTGTCCGGTCCTTATGCTGAT
Organism: Fidelibacterota bacterium; assembly: GCA_016844955.1. GTDB lineage: Bacteria > Fidelibacterota > UBA8477 > UBA8477 > JABMPR01 > JABMPR01. Next base: position 16,784 of record JAERTH010000046.1, read on the forward strand.
CCTGTGTTGGTTCCGCCATCACCCTGGTTGGATAATGAAGCACCCTCAGCCCCTCTGGTAGAAATAGACCTGAAGGATGGTCACGTTCACCTGAATTGGATGCATGAAAACCGGGATGATGTTGACAAGTGGGTGGTTTATCTGCAGCGTGGGAAAGCCTGGGAATATCAAATTCTGTTGAGCGATCAGGAAACGCTGTCATTACCGATTACTATTCGCTCTGAAGATGGTATGACACCGCCTGCAACATTGAACCAGGTTGCGGTCACTGCTGTGGACCGTCTGGGTAATGAAAGTGAACGAATTGTTCTGTCTGTCAGGTAAGGGGGCAACTCTTTCGGCAGAATAATAATCCCCGGGGTGAAAAACTTCGAGTGGGGTCTTACCCCATGTGTGATTTAACTAGCTCCATGAATGGCCGCCGGTAGGTCGCTCCAATGGGAAAACTTTTATCCCCTAGATAAACTCGATTGCCATCAATACTGCTCACCTTTGAAAGATTTACTATATAGGATTTATGGATTCGGGCAAAGCGCCTGGCTGGCAACAGATCGACCATTTTCTTCATGGTTATATAAGAGAGATGTTTGCCATGACGGGTTTCCACTGAGATATAGTCACCTACTGCTTCAAAGAACAGCACGTCACGTAAGTCAATCCGAATGACCCTCCCATCCACTTTGAGAAAGATAAAATCATTCTCCACACCCTTTGATTGTTCACCTGTTTCAGGGGCGCTCATAGGGGGAGTTGGAGCAGTAGAGCTCTGGCGACTGCGAGCCTTATTCAAGGCCTGCATAAAGCGTTCTAGAGAAAAAGGCTTGTGGAGATAGTCAACTACATCCAGCTCAAAACTTTCCAGAGCATACTCTCTATAGGCCGTGGTGATGATGGCAAGTGGTGGATTCCTTAAGCCTTCCAGCATCTTCAAGCCCGTTAACTTGGGCATGTTGATATCCAGAAAAATTAGATCAGGTTGAAGACTGTGGATGGCCTCATTGGCTTCAAAGGCATTTTTGCATTCCGCCAGGATTTCATAACCGGGGATGTCTGAGAGATATTTGCGAACCACAGCCCTTGCTGGGGCCTCATCATCAATGATCAGACAACGAATGTCGGTGGTTTGATTCATGTTCCCAGCTCCAAATTGACAGTCACTGAATAGTTGTCGCGTTTATCCTTTATGATCATTTCATGTTTTCCGGGATAGATGAGCTCCAGACGTTTGCGTACATTCTCCAACCCGATACCTCCGCTATGCTTATCCTCTTCAGGAAAATCGTCCTTCAGATTCTGACAGGAAAAATGGAGGGTGTGGTTGTCATCAACTGACAAGTCGACCTGAATAAAGGGTGATTCAGCTGAAATATTTACACCGTGTTTAAAGGCATTTTCAATGAGGGGTACAAAGAGCAGGGGCGCGATATCCAGCATGGGATCAGCCACATCAACATTGAGGTTCACCTGAACGGATTCATCAATACGAATCTGTTCGAGATCGATATAATTTTTGAGGAATTCCAGCTCTTTTTCCATCGGGACAACTTCATCCTGGCATTCATAAATGATGTAGTTCAGTAATCCGGACAACTTCAGAATTAGTTCGGGTGTCCTTTTAGATTCCAGTAAACTATGAGAATATATGTTGTTCAGTGAGTTGAACAGAAAGTGAGGGTTAATCTGTGATTTCAGAGAATCCAACTCTGCTTTTAGCTTACTGCTTTCCAACGCTTTATGATTGAGGGCAGCTTCCCTAAGGCGATAGTTTTCCCGCAAAAAATGAAGCGCTGATGAGACAGCGACCAGCATAAACTCCATAAAAGCGATAGGGATAATCCAGTGTGGAGTGGGGTGGGGTTTTCGAATGAAGTGAGGCTGAATTTCTGGAAATATTTTCAATAGACTAACAAGCAGGAAAGCATTCGCAAAGAGGAAGAGTATCACGATGGCGGAATAGCTCCAATAGCGTTGTTTCTCAAGGAAGATGGGGATAAGCACCCGGAGGTTTACATAAACAGCGATGACCATAAACAGGGTCTGGATGAGTTCAAAACCAATAAAGAAGCTTACCTCTTCAACAACACTAGAGCGCACCGTTGCAGTAAATATGATAAATAGGAAATATGCACCCCAAAAGGCTGCGTGTTGCAGTATGCGGCTGTTACGGAAGTCATTCAAAATTTTCATGGCCCAATATATTGCTGGACAATCAAAAGCAGGTCTGAATTCGAAAAAATCCCCCAATCACAGGATGAACCGCGAGTTTCAAGCGTTGATCAGCTGAAAATACCGATAAACGCTCTGTCAGTAATTATCGTTCAATTCACAAGTTTAATCATCCAAATCTTAACGAATATCTAAATAAATCAGTCTCAGGGAGTGCAAAAGCTAGCTTCGGGCCGTGATGAAAAAGAAAACGAATTGGAGATAAATATGAAACCTGGAATTAAAAAATCATTTAGCATTGTCGGCGTTATTCTTGTGTCAGTCGTCCTCATGTTTCTACTCGCCTCATTTAAGACCGCACCAAACCGTAAACCTCCATCAGATAACCGTCCCACCATTAGTGTTCTGGAAGTACAGAATGAGGAAATTCAATTGGTGGTTCCTGTGATTGGGCGTGTCACGGCCCACAACAAGGTCAATTTGCTGGCTGAAGTATCCGGTGTTTTACAGTATAACGGTAAAGAATTTCTGGAAGGCCAAACCTATACAGCAGGTGAGGTCATGCTCAGGATCAATAAGGAAGAAACCGAGCTTAATCTAAAAGCCCAGCGGAGTGGTTTGCTGACTTCAATTGCTGCGCTGCTACCAGAATTGAAATTTGATTATCCCAATAGCTACAAAAACTGGAGTGAGTATCTGAATAGTTTCGATATCGAATCCAGGACCCAACCCCTCCCGGAATCTCAAAATGAGCGCGAAAAATATTTCGTAGCCAATAAAGGTATCTATAACACCTATTACTCAATCAAATCACAAGAGACCCGGCTGGAAAAATACACCATCCGAGCTCCTTTTGATGGCGTACTCATTACCAGCAACATCACACCAGGTAATCTGGTGATGGGTGGACAGGTTTTGGGCACCTTTATCAGTCCTACAGTATATGACCTTGAAACCAATGTGAGCATCGATGAAGTCTCCCAAATTCAGGTAGGTGATAAAGCGGTACTTACCAGCGACAATATTGAAGGGGAGTGGACAGGAACCGTGTCCCGTATCAATCAAGGGATTGCAGCTAAAACTCAGATGGTTGAAGTATTCATCTCTCTGGAAGCCCCTGAACTTCGGGAGCAGATGTTTCTTAAAGGTGAAATCACAACCGGTTCATTCGTCCATGGTCTTGAAATGCCACGCAAAATGCTTTACAACGGTGAAACCATCCTGGAATACAAGGATGGCAAAATTCATTATCGTGATGTTGATGTTGTTTCAGCCCAGGGTGAAACCGCTGTGGTAATGGGACTGGAAGATGGCACCCTGATATCCAGGCAAACCCAGGGGCTTTACAATGGTACTGAAGTAAAAGTGCCTGGCATGAAAAATCAAAGTATGGCCAACTCAGAACAGAAAGATGCATAGAGAAATCATATGAAATCCTTTATTCAATATTTTATCAAATACTCGACCTCAGGCAATGTCCTGCTGATGTTGCTGGTCATCCTGGGTTTGGTTGGCTTTGGATCGTTAAGATCAACCCTTATGCCCCAGATCGACCCAGGTGTGGTCAATATTTCAACCGCTTATCCCGGTGCTTCACCTGAGGAGGTCGAACAAGGCGTGGTTCTAAAGATCGAGCAAGCCCTCCAGGGACAATCCGGCATCAAAAGGCTTACCTCAATATCCCGTGAAAATGTGGGTGTGGTCACAGCAGAACTCAACAGTGGTGTTGATCCTGATGTCGTTTTGCAGGAAATCAAGAATGCCGTTGATGGTATTAACTCATTTCCCACAGGAATAGAGCCACCTCGGGCCAGCAAGTGGGAATTCAGGTCAGATGCCCTTGAGTTTATGATCAATGGTGATCTTGAGTTGCGGCAGGTCAAGGAGGCGGCACTGCGGGTTGAAGACGATCTGTTGAGTGTAACGGGTATTAGTAAAATTGACATTAACGGTTTCCCAGAAGAAGAGATCGAAATTGCTTTTCGTGAAACTGATCTTGAAACTTATGGAATAACGCTGGCTCAAGCTGTTCAGGTCATTAAGAGTGCAAACATCGATATCACCGGTGGAACCATTCGTGGTGAATCTGAAGACCTGAGTATTCGTACCCGACAAAAACAATATTACGCTGAGGACCTGGAAGACATTGTCCTGAGAGCCAATAGTGATGGCTCGGTTTTACATCTCAATGATGTAGCTGATGTAAATGAAAAGTGGGCTGAAACACCAGATGCAGTATTGGTGGATGGTAAGCCTGCTGCACTCATCTCTGTGAAGTATACCAGCGAAGAAGATATCATTTTTGTCGCCAGCACGGTGGAAGCCTACATCACCTCCTTCAATCTTGAGAATGAAGTACTTCAGGCAAAAGTGCTCAAGAATAGCGCTGATACAGTTCGCAGTATGCAATCAATTCTATTAAGCAATGGCATGCTGGGATTTATTCTGGTGTTGGTATTTCTTTCTTTGGCCTTGAATCCAAGAATGGCTTTCTGGGTGGCGCTCTCCATTCCACTTTCATTTCTGGGTATGTTTGGTATCATCGCCTTGTTTGACATCACCCTCAACCGACTCTCCCTTTTTGGAATGATTCTGGTCGTTGGTATTCTGGTAGATGATGGTATAGTCATCGCTGAAAATATTTATCAGCATCATGAAAAAGGCAAACGACGCATCCGGGCTGCCATTGATGGTACCCTGGAGGTTATCCCTGCTGTTTTCTCTGCGGTGCTCACCACAATCATCGCCTTTTCAACCTTCCTGTTGGTAGATGGCGTTTTTGGCCAGATGTTCCTGGAAATGGCCGTTGTAGTTATGGCCGCCCTCTTTATCTCATTGATCGAGGGTGCTTTGATACTCCCCGCTCATATTGCTCACTCACGTGCTCTGGCTAAAGATAGAAAACCATCGTGGCTTGAAAAAAAATCGACCCACTACCTGGCCTGGATGAGAGATCATTGGTATGCACCAGTCATAGATAAGGCACTTAAGAATCGAGTAATGACTTTGGTTCTGGTGACGGGTGCTTTTGTTGTAACCATTGGTGCGGTTATGGGTGGTGTCATTCAGATGGGGGGCAGTAGCTTTGAAAACCAGACCTATTCCAGGGTTTCACTACAAATGCCACCGGGTACCCCACAAGCTGTCACAAATGAAGTCCTTGAACTTATTGTTGAAAAGGGCGAGCAGATCGGAGAACAGTTTTCTGAGCAAGAGGGTAAACCCATTGTCACCAGTGTGGTAAAACGACAGAACGCCACCAATTCAGGAGATGTCTCCATCAATTTCCCTGATACTCGTGAACGTGATTTTCTTTCGACTGATTTCTCCAGTGCCTGGCAAAAAGCAGTCGGACCCCTACCTGAAGCTGAACGTCTTGAATTTGTCGAAGTCAGTCACTTTGGAAAGGCTGTATCCTACTCACTGCTGGGCGAAGACATTGAAATGCTTGAAGCGGCAGTGTCAGAGTTCAAAGCTGAATTAGAAAATCTCTCAGGACTCAAAAATGTCGTTGATGACAATCAACAGGGGATGCGTGAAGTAGAGCTGGTTCTGAAAGATCAGGCCCTTTTGCTGGGCTTGGATATCCAGACGGTTATGGCTCAGGTTCGTAATGGTTTTTACGGGGCTGAGGTTCAACGTCTTAATCGTGGAACTGAAGAGGTTAAGATCTGGGTCCGCTATGCAGGTGCTGATCGCTCCTCCATCGGTGATCTGGAATCCGTGCGTATTCGAACAACAAGCGGTGAGACCTTTCAAATCAAAGATATTGCCGACCTGCACTACACCAGCAGTTTGAGTACTATCAGACACCTGAATGGACAGCGACAGGTTACTGTGGAAGCGGATGCCATTAATAAATCAATCGATCTGAACAGCATCAAAGCGGAATTGAATGACAACGTACTTCCGGGTATACTCAAAAAGTATCCCGGCGTGAGTTACACCATTGGTGGACACGGTGAACGGAAAGCAGAAGCCATGGCATCCATGGGTAGTATTTTGCCCATCACCATGATTCTCCTGTTCGCTGTGATTGCTTTCACATTCCGATCATTTTTACAGGCGACCCTGTTGTTCATGCTGATCCCCATCGGATTTATTGGTATTGGTTGGGGGCATGCCATTCACTCAACCGCTGTTGATATGCCGTCTTACTTTGGAATTCTAGCCCTCATCGGTATTCTGGTAAATGACTCCATCGTGTTGATCTCCACCATTAATCGCAATCTCAAAGCAGGGCTGTCCTACATGGAAGCCCTCTATGAAGCGGGATTATCGAGATTTAGACCAATTTTGCTCACCTCACTGACGACCATTGCAGGTCTGGCGCCACTGATTATCGCCAATAATCCAGATGCCCAGATGCTGGTCCCCATGGCAATTGCTGTGGCTTACGGACTGGTTATCTCAACCGTGAGCACTCTGGTATTATTGCCTGTGTTGTTAAGTATTACAAACGACATGAAGCGCTACTGGATCAAGCTGACAACCGGTGTGCTGCCTTCACCTGAAGAAATTGAAAGCGCAGTCAAGGAAATGGATATTGATGCTCAATTTGCAGCTGGAAATGAGAGTTAAAAAATGAAAAAGCTAATAGTTCTAACTATGATTCTGCCACTTTTGGTTATGGCGGAGAAGCGTCTGACCTTTGAGCAGGCCATGAAAGTTGCCCTGGAACAAAACATTGGGATTCAACAAGCTGGAAACAATACCGAGGTTTCCAGAAACAATGCCAGCCTGGCAAATGCCGGCCTGATTCCCCGTGTGGATTTAAGTGCCAGCACAACCTATACCGATGCAACCTTACAAACCGCCGGTGGTGAAGTTGCCAGCACCACCACCCGCAACACAAGTGGCCTCAATGCCAGTTACACGCTATTCCGTGGTATGCAGGGTGTTAACAATTATAAACTCCTGAAATCCCAGGCCACTGCTACTGAGTTACGACAGGAGCTGGTAGTTGAGAGTACTCTGATTCAGGCATCACAGTCATATTTCAATCTTCTGATGATTTATGATAACCTGAACATCCTGAAGGAGCAGATGGATGTCTCGCGGGACAGACTTGAGCAAGCTCTTGATAAAAATGCTCGCGGCATGAGCAGCAGTCTGCAAGCTCTGGCGGCCCAGGTTGATTTTGACAATGATAGTACATCAGTTCTCGAGGCAAGTCATTCATTCAGCGAAGCCAAACAATCATTGAATCTGATTTTGGGCTGGGATCTGGATGAAGACTATATCCCGGTCAAGGTCGAACGTGAATTTGGTGAATATGACCTGGGTCAGATGGAAGCAATAAGTCTGACGGGAAATACCACTTACTTGCTCAGCCTCAATTCTGAGGACCAGACTAATTTGAGTTATAAGAATAGTATTGGCTCCCTTCTGCCAACGGTAAATCTGACAGGTAGTTATGGACTGCAGCAGGTAAATTCGGATTTTGATTTGGGTCTGGACAATGCCGACCTGTCACTTACCAGTGGACTGAGTTTGAGTTGGAATCTGTTTGATGGTCGGAAAAGCAAGAGTATTCAAAGCGCTAAAATTTTGCAGAAGAACAGTGAACTGGATGCCCTGGATGCCAAACGGCAGGTGACCAAAGATGTGGAGTCAGCCTATCGCTCATATGTTAAAAGCCTTCAGGTTCTGGAGTTAAAGCAAACCAGCCTGGCTTCAGCCAAAATGAACTTTGAGCAAACCCGGGAATACTTCAATCTGGGTCAGGTTAGCTCAACGCAGTTTCGTGAGTCTCAACTCAATTTGAGTCGGGTAAAATCAAGTCTGATCCAGGCCAAATACAGCGCCTATCTGGATGAAATCCTTCTCTGGCAACTCACAGGGGAAATTCTAGAACGCATCTAAACCTGTGGCTTATCAAATCTGACAAGTCCCTCAGGCCCTCATATCATCGTATATTCTCTCGACTTCAGTGAAAATTGAAAAACAGGAGATGATGACATGAGGGCTTGGCTATTATTGTTTGTGCTGGCAGGATTAGTCAGTGGTGAGTGGTCCGATGATCCCGGAAGCCCATTAAACCTGGGTGGTGGTATTCAACCCCAGATCGCCAGTACCTCAGATGGGGGAGCCTATGTGGCCTGGCTAACGTCAGGTACTTTTCATATTTATCTTCAACGTTTGGACGTCAATGGTAACCCTCAGATAAATACTGGCGGGATGTTGGTCAGTAACGCTGCCAACAGCAGCTGGATTGCTGTAAACCATATGAATCTGGTTGTAGACCAGGATGACAATGCCATCATTTCCAGTGTAGACACAAGAAGAGGCAATTGGGAAGTCGCTCTCTATAAAATTGATTCCGATGGGAACCATCTCTGGGTTGAAAGCGGGTTAATACTATCAAACAGTGGTAGTGATAATATTTCACCGCGATTGCTGGTGGAACCCTCTGATAATAGTGTCGTGGTTTCCTGGTCAGAGGATTATACCTCTATCAGGTTGCAACGAGTTAGTCAGGATGGTCAGCTATTATGGGGACCTTCTGGTATTGCTGTTTCGGACTTGAACGCCAGCCTGGTAAGTCCACAGCCGGTTAAGACATCTGAAGGAAATATCCTGTTTCAGGCGATTCGCCAGACGGGAAATTTTCCTGCTCTGAGCAGTCAGATCACCCAACAGAAATACACCCTGGCAGGTGACCCGGTTTGGCCCGCCTGGAATCTCATTGGGGCTCCCGCGGGCTTTCCTTTGGGGAACTGGCTTCAGAATGTATCAACAGACAATCAAGGCGGTGCTTATTCATCATGGACTGAATTAGCAGGTCAGAATCAGACGGGTAAGATTCAACGAATCGAAGCGGATGGATCTGAAGCCTGGGATTCACCGCGGGAGTTGTCTACCCAATCGGATCATTTTCGGGTGAGCCCGCAAATCTCCTCAATTAATGACTCCCTTGGTGTTTATGCCGCTTGGGGAGAGTCGGATGCCAATCAGATAAACAGAGGTCTCTTTGCGCAGCGGGTGGATAGCTCTGGTGCACGCCAGTGGGGCGATACTGGTCTGGCTGTTGAATCCATGGGTTTGTCTTCCTTCAGTGACATTAATGTTGATGTTTTGGATAATGATTTATTGGCCACCTATATTGAGGATACCGACGCAGGAACTCATGATATTTATGCCAGTCGCCTGGCACCGGATGGAGCATTTGTCTGGGAACAGGATATAAGTATTATCACAAATTCTGGGTCAGAAAAGGCAGATCTTTTCATGGCGAAGGGACCGAATTGTGCGTTTCTGACCTGGTCAGAGGCTGGTTCTATCAAGGTCCACTGTCTTCTGGAAAATGGCAGCCTGGGTGCTCCTGTTTCACCTGGCAGTGTCATTCAGGTGCCAGGCGATTATGTCAGCATTCAGAGTGCTATTGATGCTGCTGAAGCTGGAGATACTGTGCTGGTCCATCCGGGCACATATGTTGAGCAGATTAACTTTTCAGGCAAGGATATTGTTGTGGGATCCTTATTTCTGACCTCAGGGGATTCATCCCACATCACAGAAACCGTGCTGGATGGTGACAGGGCTGGAACTATTGTCATTTTCAATTCGAACGAGGGTCCAGATGCTGAAATGTGTGGCCTCACCCTGCAGCACGGTTCTGCCAGTCTGTTTGATCCCGATGGCGATGGTAATTCCTCAAGTTATGGCGGTGCAATTTACTGTGAGAACGCCAGCCCGCTCTTGCGTCACCTGAAGCTCATTAATAATTGGGATCTTGGTGGTGGCGGCGGTGGTCTCTTCTGTTACGGGTCAAGCCCTACCCTTGAGTCAGTGGTTTTTGATGGCAATGTTACCGGGGATGTGGGTGGTGCGATCTATGCCAAGGCAGAATGCAATATCACCATCACCAACTCCACATTTATTAACAACACGTGTCCTTCTGTGGGCGCGGCTATATATGCCAGAGACAATACGACATTGAATCTTGATCGCGTTCTCATGGTCAATAATATTTCTGATCATGCTGGTGGGGGCATTGGCCTTAAAGCCGGCAGTGAGGCGGTACTCACAAATGTAACCATCGCAGATAACTTTGCTCTGCATCATGGGGCAGGACTGTACAGCAATAGCTCCACCTACATTTTGGTTAATACTATTCTCTGGGGCAATAACAGGGGAGAGGTTTATTT
>JAERTH010000047.1 GCA_016844955.1 Fidelibacterota bacterium
CGCGAAAGAAAAAACAGGCCCAGCATCCACGCGAATGAGAGCAAAAAGAGCAGTGAGAAGGATTCCTTCAACAGTGTTCGACGGGGGAAGTCGCCCAAAGTATAGAAGAAAAGCGGTAGCCCGCCATATATCACCAGGCCTGTTAATATTGATTGGTATTTCAATTGACTGCGCATGATTCAGCCCCAGGAAACAATCACCGGGATACTTTTCTCCGGCGAAATAGTGATAGCATCAACAGGACAATACATACGGCACAGATGACAGATCTGACAATCCGCAGGATATTTGATGATTGCTTTTTTTGTCTTGGGGTCAATTCGCAGGACATCGGTGGGACATGTTTTTACACAGGTCCCACATCCGATACATCCACTGATCTGTGCGATTGTCATATACTACTCCACATCGTTGAGTTTGTGATCAGGAGCTTAAGCCCGAAGATCATCTCGATTAGGAGGTGGACCTTGAGGATCTTTGCCATCAGCAGGCGGAGGTGGGGGTCGGAATCCCTGTAACTGTTCTGGATTGGCGGATAGCGCATCCAAAGCCTGCTCTAAGTTAATTCCCAGCTCTGAGGCATAGGCTTTGATCTCATCAGAGACAGTTTTCATAAATGTCTCAGTCTTAAAATCGCCCTTTTCCATTGCTTCAAGGAGTGATTCATGAAATGCTTTTGCCTTTTCAGGTTCTCCTGCCTCCCCAGCTGCGTGGAAGAGTTGTCCCAGGGAGCTTAGCTGTAGATTATAGGGTTGGGATGAAGGCTCATTCCCTGGAGGTGGTGGTGGATGGGGTCTGCTGACCTGTTGCTGGCTTGTGCCTTGAATAGATTGTGAATTTTGAATGCTGTTTATTGGGTCCATGATGTTTATCCTATTTTTATGTGGTGACTCAGATCACCGTTTTCTTGGTTGCTGCGGACGCTGAGTCCGCTGTAGGGTCTGGAATTCTTTGAATTGGGCTTCGCTCAGCACAGACTCAATCTGGGCATGAAAATTCTTTTTTAATCTCTCCATGGTGTTTCTAGAAACTTTACCCGACTCCATGAGTCCCGTTACTTCTTCAAAGTGCGTATTGTAGAGATTAGTGATCTGGTTCTTCTGTGTGGGAGTGAGGTTCAAAGTCTGTTCTAACTCCTCAATCATCTCAACAATCTTGCTGGCATCGGGCATGGGGGGTGGCCCCTGTCTTCCCTGTGATGGCTGGGCTACAAGTACTGTGGCGGACAGCATGGTGCTCAAGATGATGAGGATTCCTCTTTGCATGATAATTGTCTTCATATGGCTCTCCTTTCAGGCCTATTACGTTCTGTAGGTTGAGACGTCCTTAGAGAACAAATCTTGCACTTTTTATTTATTTATTTTTATGCAAAAGGTTTGGTCAAAGGTGACGTCCAAACAAATGCGAGAACACACGAATGATCGAAATGAATTGGCGATGAAGTACAGAATTAGAACTATATTGAGGAAAATTAGGAATCTTGATTGAATCTCAACAGAACAAGAAGTGTGGACGCCGAATTTCGAACCATTGTTCGTGCTCATCAAGAGCGTGTCTACAGCACTTGTTATCGATTTTTGAAATCTCGGGAAGATGCTCAGGATGTCACCCAGGAAGTATTCATGCAGGTGTATAAATCTATAGATGATTTCAGGGGTGAATCACAATTGTCCACCTGGATTTACCGCATTGCGGTGACACGGAGTCTGGATTTAATCCGAAAGCAGAACCGTAAAAGGCGTTTTGGATCTGTTAAAGCCATCTTTAACATCGGCAGTGGTGAAGATGAGATTGATGTTCCATCAGAAACAACCCCTGAAATTGAACTGATGGATGAAGAGAAAAAACGAGTATTGGCCTGGGCCGTTTCCAGACTTCCCGAAAAGCAGCGGATTGCCATTACACTGAATAACTATGAGCAATATAGTAATCAGGAAGTAGCAGATATCATGCAGACTTCGCTATCGGCTGTTGAGGGGTTGCTACATCGGGGGCGAAAGAATTTGAAAAAAGATTTAAACAGCTACTTCACTTCCCGTGCTGGTTGAGAATATGAATTAATTGAATGAGGAAGAAATGACTCAAACAGATATGCAAAAAAGAATACAGAATCAAGTGGATCAGACGTTGGATGCTTTCGATGCAAAAGTTCCCCCACCAACAGACCCGTGGTTCTTTGATCGATTAACCAACACCATCACGCATGAATCCCTGGACAGCAAACCGGATTTAGACAATATCATTATGGGTATTTTGAGGCCGGGAATGTTAGCCGGACTCCTGGCTTTGAACGTTTTACTCATGGTCTGGGTGTTTAAACCAGCCGATGTGAGTTCAACAGGGCGCACCACATATATTGAAAGTTTATCAACAGAGTACGGGCTGAATTTTTCAGATGCTTACCTGTTGGGTGATAACGGAGAGTAAGTCATGTTTGATATGGTACAGAGACGCAGGTTTTTACTGGCATCCCTGGGATTGCTGGTGATTATGAATCTAGGACTAATGGGTAGCATCTTTTTTCAGAAACAGGGGCATGACCGGCCTGGTCAAGGTGGGTTAGAGCATTTCCTGGAACAGGAATTATCCCTCAGTCCAGACCAGGTTGAACAGATGCACACCATTCGAAAACAACATTTTGATACGACCCTTCCCCTGGTTGCAGCACTGAGAGATTCATCTGAATTTCTGGTGCTTCAAGCCTTCATGCGTGACCTTGATTCAACCCGGGCTACTGCAATTGCTAAAAACATAGGTGGTATCCACACCCAGCTGGATTTGGCTCTGTATGGTCATTTTGTCAAACTCAATGAAATGTGCACTCCTGAACAAAGAGTTCGCCTGAAGGAGCTGGCCTATGAATTGACCGGTGGCACATCCCCACCTCCACAGCGTGGCCAGGCCCCTCCTGGTGAACGACCTGGTCGTGGAAACCGACCACCTCCTGGAGCTCAACGACCACCTGGCGGAGGACCACCCCCGCGGGGTCGCTAACTTTTTAACATCAAGTAAAGTCAAAGAGAGATGAATAAGAACATTCTAATCATTTGTATGGGATTTCTGTCGCTATCAATTCAAGCGCAGGACTTCTATGATATCAATACTATCAACACCATCGAGATTACATTTACTGAAACCAATTGGGACAATCTCCTGGACAACCTGGTCAGTGCTGGCAATGAAGAACGTCTCACGGGATCCGTTTCAATAAATGGTGAGGTTTTCGATAGCGTCGGTGTGCGCTATAAGGGGAACAGCTCGTACAGAGATAATCAGGTGAAAAATCCATTCAACATCAAACTGGATTACATAATCGATGATCAGGAGAATCAGGATTTTGGGACGCTCAAATTGGCCAATGTATATAAAGACCCCAGTTTTGTGAGGGAGACCCTGGGCTATGAAATCGCTCGTAGGTACTTCCCGGCCAGTTTGTCCAATTATGCCAGAGTGACTGTCAATGGTAGCTACCTGGGTCTCTATACCAGTGATCAAGATGTAGATAGGTTCTTTATGCGCAGCAATTTCGGCAGTGGTGGAAACCCACGCATCAAGGGTGAGATATCTAATAATGCCCTGCCGGGAAGCATGGGGGGCGTATGGCAATATTTTGGAGCGGATTCCACCAGTTATTTCAGCAAATATGAGCTTGAATCTGATGCAGGTTGGGGAGAGTTGATAGAATTTCTCGATACCTTAAACAATCATACCGAGTCTGTAGAGCAGGTCTTAAATCTGGATCGACACCTGTGGTTTTTAGCCTTTCAAAATCTGTTTGTTAATCTGGATGGCCCTATCAATAATCCTCAGAATTATTACTTATACCAGGATGATTTGGGACGATTCAATCCCATTCCCTGGGATCTAAATGAATGTTTTGGTGTGTTTACCTCACATCAAACCAGTGGACAATTGAATACTTACCAGTTGCAGCGTTTAAGCCCTTTTGCAAACCAGAGTGAGGCTGACTATCCCGTTGTAAGTAAAATTCTGAATAATCCGCAATACGAGAAGATGTACGTAGCCCACATGAAGACCATGCTGAACGAGATTGTTCAAAGTGGTTGGTATCATGACCGTGCCCTGGAAATACAGGCAATCATTGCAGATGAGGTTCAGGCTGACCCCAATAAATTCTACACCTACTCAAACTTTGTTAGCAATATCACCAGTACCGTTAGTTCAGGAGGTCCTCGACCTGGACCTGGAACTATAGGGATCACCGAGTTGATGGAAACACGGGCGAGCTATATATCAGGTCTCACCGAATTTACTTCGCAACAACCGACATTCATCGAGACGGATATATCACCAGAACAAATATCTCCTGGATCAATGATCACAGTCACTGTTTCAATCGAAGATGCCAGTTCCGTCAGCTTGCGTTATCGGGAGCACTTATTCGAGCCATTTAGTGATCTTGAATTGCACGATGATGGGGCTCATGGGGATGGTGAAGCCGGGGATGGAAATTTTGGTTCTGGTCCGTTCGCAATTAATGCCGGCATCCAGTACTATTTCTACGCTGAAAATGAGGGTGCGGCTGCTTTTTTGCCAGAACATGCTGAAAACGAATATTTCTCAATCGAAACCACAGTAGATTTGGTAATCAACGAATTCATGGCAGACAATGAAGCTGCAGTTGCCGATCAGGATGGAGAGTACGACGACTGGATCGAGCTCTATAATAATTCAGACACTGAGATCTCTTTGGCTGGATATTTTCTCTCAGATGATGGTGCTGATCTAACACAGTGGGTATTCCCCGATACTGTGATCGCACCCCATGATTTTCTCACGATCTGGGCAGATAACGATGAGGAGCAGTCGGGTTTGCATGCAGGGTTCAAACTGTCTGCCGGGGGCGAATCAATCTATCTACTCAGTGCTGATACGACTCTGGTACAATCCATCCAATTCACATCCCAGGTGGCTGATTCGTCTACCGGTCGATATCCTGATGGAACGGGTTCTTTCTTACGGATGGCTCCTACCTTCGGTGCACCCAATAGCCTGATGACCAGCACTATTTCTGAACCCCATGTGTTACCCAATGGATTCATTCTGTCTCAGAACTATCCTAACCCATTCAACCCCAGTACCACGCTGCGGTATCATCTCTCAGAAAACAGTCAGGTTGCGCTGAAAATATATGATATTCAAGGTCGTTTGGTTAGATCAGAGACCTTTAGGTCACAACCCAGTGGTTGGCATGGCTTCACCTGGAAAGGGCTGGATAATTCTGGCGCACCGGTTTCCAGTGGGGTTTACCTGGCACGTGTGGAAGCGGGTTCGTACTCAAGTGTAGTCAAAATGACCTTCCTTGAATAAGCGTAATGATGAACCCTGTGTTTTAGCACGGGGACAAAACAATCTGCAGCTTTAACCCACTATCCAGAATTAAAAAAAGGACCCCGAAATATGTCGGGGTCCTTTTGTAAATACTATGTTTGGTACTTAAGAAATTACTTTGCTCAGGACAATCTCAACACGACGGTTTTTGCTGCGTCCAGCATCAGAATCATTGTCAGCGATAGGCTGATTTGGTCCATATCCACCCACAGTTAGGCGATCTGGATTGGCATTGGGAAGTTCCTTGATATAGTGGAGAACTGCCAGAGCCCGCCAGGTTGATAGGTCCCAGTTGGATTTATATGCCGCTTTGAATTCTTTACCGATTGGCATGTCATCAGTATGTCCTACAATGAGAATTTGACGGTCAGGATGTTCTTCAAGTACTGCCCAGATATTACTCAGGATCTCTTTTCCTTTGCGTGAGAGCTGGAAGCTGCCAGACTGGAAAAGTAGATCGTTAGTGATGAGGGTACGGTTATCCTCAACCTCTACATCCTGGAGTTCGGACAGTTTCTTAAGGGCGTCCTGAAGCTCAGCATCCTGCCCACGCAGAAGTGCCAGTTCAGCTTCAAGTTTCTCCTGATCCTGGATCTGTCCCTTAAGATCATTTGCCAGAATGATCAGGCTGTCAACCTCAGACTGTTTGGCAGTCAGAAGTTCCTGATTTCCTGCGCATGAGATCAGATTCATACCAGCGACGAGGATTATGATTGGAAAAATATATTTCATGGTGCTCCTTTTTTAGTTTTCCATTTTTTTTGTACGGCCCTCTTCTTTAACAAAAACCGTACCCAATTGGAGCGTTATCCGGGTTTAAAGTTACAGATTTTCATTTTGTGTAGTTTATGTTTCAGGAAACAGGCCTGAATTCTGCTGCAGCATAAAAAAACCCGACTATTAAAGCCGGGTTTCAGATTAATTCAAAATTCAGGGTACTAGTAGACCATGGTCTGCATGGCATGAGCCGGTATGGTCAGTTGCACAGCCTGCATACCAATGTAGAGTTTATAGCTGATTTCCTCATCAGTCATGTTCATGACCACAGTGGCGATACTTCCGTCAGTATTCATGAAGGATGTACTCTGTAAGTGGGTTCTACTGCAGGAAGTGCTGATCCGTTTGGCCTCGGGGCGAATAAATTTTGAGAAATGCCCTATATAGTAATAGCTGGGTGTGTAAATGATTTCACCCGTCCGAGTGTCCGCGTGAACCGGGGCAAAACAGAGGTTGCCCACATGGTTGGGTCCACCTGTTTCATCTAAGAGAATATTCCAATCGGTCCAGCCCACAGTACCCTGGTTAAAATCATTGATCATAGAGTTACCATAGCGCTCAGCATTGGGCCAGTATTGTAGACGATCCTCAATAAATCGCTCGGCACACCCTTCGGTGAACACAAGCTTTTTATCCGGGAATGCGTCGGTAACATTATCCAGGTTGTTGAAGTTAGGATCACTGCCTGTCCAGGTCTCATACCAGTGGAAACCAATTCCCCAGGCATATTTGGATGCTTCTGGATCACTGAAAATGGTATGGGCCCGGTTGGCAATCAGGTCTCGATTGTGATCCCAGACGATGATCTTTTTATCTGCCAATCCCTCGCGTTCCATGGTGGGTCCTAAATGATTTTTCAGGAAATCCCGTTCCTGCTCCGCAGTGTAAATGCAGGATTCCCATCTCTGGGTTGCCATGGGTTCATTTTGCAGGGTAATCCCCCAGATAGACATGCCTTCAGCTTCATAGGCTTTGATAAACTTTGTGTAGTACAAAGCCCAGGAGTCATAGTAGTCCGGCAGGAGATATCCACCGTGGAGCATTTCACCATTGCTTTTCATGAAGGGTGGGGGACTCCAGGGACTGGCATACAGGGGTAGCGTTCCACCAGCAGCTGCAATGGCTCTTTTGATAAAGGGAATTCTGAATTCCTTATCATGATCAATATTAAACGTCTTCAGGGATTTGTCTTCATCGGATACATAGGTAAAGCTGGCACTGCTAAAATCACAACTGTGAATTGGGGTTCTGGCCAGAGTATAACCAATACCCTTATCCACGCTGTAGTAGGCATCCATTAGCTCCTGTTGTTTGGTTTCAGGGAGTTTTGCGTAGACTTCAGCGGATGCGTCCGTAAGGGCCCCACCAATACCCCAGAATGTCTGAAAGGTTTTGTTGGGGTTGACAAAAATGGCTACTTCAGTTTCCCTGGCTTGTTCTGCCGGTTCGAAGGAAGCCTTACCCGTGGGGCTCAGTCTGAGATCAGTGTTTTCAGCCGTAACATAAATGGATACATCCTTGCCATCGGTTGAATAGGGAGCTGGGGGTGGTGCTTGGTTCTCTGCAACGGGTGAACAACCCATAATTACCATAATTATCGTTAGAACCAGTGTTGTTGTTTTCATAGAAACTTCTCCAGGTTGGGGATTAGCAGATTCATTATATTTAATTTAAATAAAGCATTTTTATCGTACTCGAATGTTGCGCGGTGTGCAAGCGGCAGAAATATACACCTGTGCTCACGGGATTTCCTGCTTGATCAATTCCGTTCCATTGCATCTCATAGCGTCCGGCAACCTGAAAATCATTTTTTAAGGTTTTCACCAATCGTCCACGTAAATCAAAAACCAGCAGCTCTATCTGGCTATCATTGGCAAGTCTGTAATGGATGGTTGTTGAGGGATTAAATGGGTTGGGGTCATTCTGACTCAGCGAAAAGTTTGAGGGGGTCTGAGTGGAATTCTCCTCGATTCCCGTAGTTGTAACCATTGGAACATTACCGAAAACGCTGGGATTGTACCAGGCATTATCAGTGGTAAAGATGGAAGCGACGGCACATTCTCGATCACCCCCATTGTCATCATCATCCACGGCCACATCAAAACCGATGTGACTCAATGAATGGGGATTCACACCAATAGTATTCCAGGGGAAGCTGGCTTCCAGATTGTAGCCTACCTCAGTGGCGTAGAGTGCAAAATTTATCCCAGTGACATCATTGATGGAATTATTGCCGATTTTAATGTCTGCATCACTCCAGGTAAACCCAAACTGAAAGTCATTGACGCCATCATAGCTACCGCCACTGCTGTTATCACCATCGATAAAAACCTCGATACCATCATCCATATACCAACCAGCGCCAGAGTCGCGGAAGAGTGCTTCATCATTGATCTCTACCAACAGATAGAGGTTGGTGTCATCCCACAACCCTTTCCACTGGGCTGCGAAGTCTGATGTTCGTGACCCCACGGTTACATTGTTGATTCCCATTTCCGGTGTGCCAAACCAGGCCATTTCAATTGTTTCGTCTATGCTAATTGCTGAATTTGTGTGATAGATGGCAGGTGCCTGGACGGGTAAATTGCTGTTCACGCGGACAGCCAGGGCATCCGTATCGGTGCCACCATCAGTGTCAGTCACTTCCAGGGTTATCAGGTGAGCACCAACATCCAGGTTCACCGTTGCCTGGACACCTGTGGCAAGCTCAATCCCATTTTCAGACCATGTATAGGTCGCGATGGTTCCATCAGGATCGGAACTGCCAGAGCCATCCAACTCGATGATTTCCAGGCCGTCACCGTTGGTGTCTATCACAGTTTGATCGGATCCGGCATCAGCGGTAGGAAGGTAGTTATTCAAGACAATGATTCGCACCATATCGCTGTCTGTCAGTTCGTCATTATCAGTCACTGTGAGTGTGATGTTATGTTCACCAAGTGGTAGTAGCACAGCAGGCATTTCACCAGTTGAAATAACTGTGTCTGCAGCAGTCCACTCAAATGATTCGATACTTCCCATACGATCGATACTGGCGGAACCGTCGAGGGTGACTGATTCAAGGCCATCCCCATCCCCATCTTCAATAATCTGGTCTGAACCAGCATGGGCGATGGGTGGGTTGGCCACACCGCCCCCTTCATAGTAGATGTCATCCAGGGCAAATTCACAAGCTGCACCGCTTTCCTCCAGGATAACAAAAGCGTAGCTCAGCATGCGGGTATCGATGGCTGTGCCACGTAAGTCGACCATGGGAACACTGGCTTGCCCCCATTCACCATCCCTGGTAAGATCATAAGTGGTTTCGTTGGCAGGGAAAGTGATGAAATTCTGATTATTCCAGGTATCGATGACCCCAATTTTGAAGGTGACATTTGCAGGAATTTTGATTCTGAACTTCAGGGATCCATCATTGAAGTTGGTCAGGTTTAGAGGCTGAACTGACATGATTCCAGCACCAAACCATCCGGCACCAGTGGTTTGCCAGCTAATACCATTCTCACCTTCATAGGAAGCGATAGTTCCATCAACCAGGGTTCCTTCCCACACATAGATCTCGGCTGAGACGCCAGCCTGTAGTCCGCCATTGGTGGGCGTTTCATCGGTGAATATACCGAAGGTGCCACTTTCAGGATAGGGCGGCCCGATGCGAACATGGCCCTGACCATTCCACTCAAAGATCCTGATATAATCCAGATACATCTCAGCTGGGAGGGTCATTGAAACCGGGGCACCACTGCCCGGGTCCCCCAGGTTATAGGCATCAGTAAATGCACCACCGATGGCCAGGTTGGCGATGAGGTAGAAGGGTTGTTGGAATTCACTGGACACACTGTCGATGGGGAAGGGGTCTGTGTACAAATCATATTCAACATCCTCATCAATCACTGTAAAACGAATACTGGCATCATCCCAGTACATGCGGTAGATCAAGAAGCGCTCAATCAGGGGATTGTCATGGTTATAGTACATGCGCACGTAGTCATCATCTGGGTCCCACGAGATACTGGCTGCCCCACTTGGGTTTTCAGGGGTGAGGGCATCCTCGGAATAGAAAATAGCATTGGCCCCCACAACCTGATTCACGGTGGAGTTGTTCAGGCCGTTGCCACCATTGTGGGTGTCGTGGGCATCTCTGAATTCCTGTCGGGAACCCATTTCCATCAAATCTAATTCACCATTATTGGGCCAGGCATAATTGGCATCACCCAACAACCAGATGGCAGGCCAACCACCCAGATTGATATCAGGGATATTCACTCGGGCCTCGATCATCCCATATTGAACGGCAATTTTAGCTCTGGTGGTTACTTTCCCTGAGGTGTAGTTAAGGGGATTACCCCATTGGTCTGCAATGCCAGGTCCAGATTCTTCACGAGCTGTGATTCGCAAAGAATTATTCCCTGGCTCTCCAGGTGTTTCTGCTATCTCGACATTTTCACCGCGGTAGTATTCCAGTTCACCATTGCCCCAGCCCCAGGACCCATTCCCAATTTCCTGATTCCAGTTGTCCAGGTTATTAAAGTTGTCTTCCCAGATCAATTCACCAACCTGGGCATGAACCATGGAAATGGTCAGGGTAAAAGCTATAGTTAAAATTTTTCTCACGCAGAACTCCTGTGGCTGTTTATTTCTTTAAGCAGCCCTTCGCCCCACGGCCACTCGGAGTTTACATGTGGCAAATCATAAGCCAGCATCACTTTCAGCGCAGAGAAGCTACTGGAAACAGCCTGGGATTGTTTGTGGGTAACAAATGAGGTAGCAACTGTGCTTCGAGACAGGTATTATGAGTATTGTTGGTGTGCCTGAAATTATTAAATCGATTAGCAAAATATTATCATTTTGATAGAATCAATAGCATCCACCCAAACAGAAGCCCACGCTACCGCCAGTATCCAGATGTATGAAGCAGGCTTGTATGCTTTACTATTTTATTGCTCCCTTGGGGAATTAACTTGTAGTATCGTAATAAAGTGATCGGTGGGGGTTTCCAGTATTTTTTTCAAACAAATATTGTTTGTTTCAGGGTTTTCTCCTTGAGAATGGGCATGTTAAAGAAATTCAAGCAATATCATGGTTTAAAGTTATGGTTTAGAGATGCAGGTCACAGTTCCCTTCTGGACTAAAAGCCGAATGAGAATAAGGAGTGTCAATAATGAGGAATAATTATAAAACATCTGCAGGGGTACTCGTGCTTACCCTTATTCTATTTTTTGTTCAGGGGAACAGCATTTTTGGTCAACAGGCATACAGAATTCATGAACGCGGAATGCTGCATCAAACCGTCTATAACACGGGTGAGGTTGGGCGTAAATGGCAGACTGGTGAACAGGGGAATTATACAGATCTTCCTGTTTTTGAGTGGCCACCCTATTCGAAGACCGTCATAGATGAAATTGAATATAGTGGTCAACATAACATCATTGGAGCCGGTCTCTATATTGGTGCAAATGAAGCAGGCATTCCAGGTGAAACAAATAGACTGTTTGCTTTGTGCGGAGGTGTGGGAGCATCCCTCCCTGAAGAATCCTATCAGCGATGGAGTTTTCCGCTCTCCATAGAAAGGATTGAGAACTATCCCGTACTAAATGATGGAACCCTAAACCCTGATTACGATCCCAATGAGGCAGAAGAAATCATCATCGCAGAATGGGCAACCTCTGTGGGTATTACCGTAAAACGTACTTCACGGACCTGGAGCTATCCTGATTACGATGATATGATCATCTATGAATACGAACTTAGATATACAGGTGATACTGATGGAAATCCTGCAACCACCGAACGGTCAGTAGAACTCAAAGATGTGATGGTGGCGCTCAATTATGGCTTTGCTCCCTCCATGTACGGCTACCAGCGGCAATACGGAGAATGGAAGTATAATGGTGGTATTTATCGTGGTGATCAGAACAACTTTTGGGATTCAGACTGGTGGCTGTCATTCAATATGAATCTGAGAAATAATCTTACTGATCCCACAGGTGCGGGAAAGCCTGAACCCAACCCAGATCTATTTTTGGAATATGCCCAAACTGGAAAAAATGGCGGTGCTTTGGGATCACCTCAGGCACCTGGGTATGCCGTACTCTTCTATGATACCGCGCATCTGGCCTACGTGGTACCTGAGGCACTCGACAGCCAGGGGCTAAACGACTCAGAGACGCAGGCGATCCTCCGCACCATGCCGCTTAATAGTCCTGGTGAATATGAAGATGTGGATATCTATCAAGACAATGGCAATGGTACTTATACCTGGTATTACGAACTTGATGAAAATCATCATATCAAGCAACCCTGGTCCAATAAGGTCTCAACAGGTAATACCAATAGTTCTAAAATGATGTATGAAAAGGACCCATTCAATCCCACAACCCGCTGGAGTGGTGTGATAGCACCTAATTCTTCTACCTGGAATCTGGAAAAAGGAGAGCATTGGATTGGAAGAGCTGCTTATCCCTATCGCCAGAGTGCTGATGCCAGTATGAAACACCACACGTTTGGACCATACAGCCTGTCACTGGGGGATCAAATTGAATTTAGCTACGCAGAAGTCGTGGGCTATGGTGCACAGCCGGGAAAACGCATTGAGGGTGGGCAGGTCATTACCCAATGGGCGAACACGCCAGACTGGAACCGGGCCTATACTATTGATGGTCAGCTAATGACACAGGCCTATCTGGATGACTTCGGTTATCCAGACTATGTGAATTCAGATGTGGTGAATGTGACTCAGGTCGCAGAAAAGGCTTTTGAAGTATATCTGGGTGAACCAGTGACGCTGCCTGTCTGGCCTGAAGACAACCCGCGAGATGGGGTTTACACAATACCCGCTCCCTTTCCGTCACCAGTATTTACGCTGGAGCCAATCGAATCCGATGGCGTTCTGCTCACCTGGGACCAGGATGTCGAATATTTTAACCATCCACGGACAGAAGGATATCATCAGGAATACAGGGTTTATTCAGCAGCATCAAAAATGGGTCCCTGGAGTCTGAAAAGTACCTTTATTTCGGGATCTGTAAACTCGCAGGGGGAATATGAATACCAGACAACACAATCTGATCATTCCTACTGGGCGGTGACATCTGTTTCATCAGAGGAAAAGGAGAGTGGGAAAACAAATATCCTTTCCCCTGGAATGATGGAATTCGTTACGCCAGTGGGTAGTGAAACCTGGGGTGCAGGGGATGTAGTATCCATTCGCTGGAAGGTCATTGGTTCTGAGTCGGTCAATTTGGACTTGACCTATGATGGAGGTGAGAATTGGGTTCCAGTTGCACAGGGCCTGGAATCTGATCTGGAATATTATGAATGGACCACCCCGGATACGGTGGTTCTCGAATGTACTCTGAGAATTCAGGATATCGCAGACCCCACCAAACAAGGCAGGAGTAGACCCTTTTCCCTTGTGGGTAATGGTCTGGCCCCAGCCCCCCTCTCGATTATGCCATATGATGGAGTAGCAGATCAGTTGACCTGTCAATATTTTTCATGGGGTGCCACACCGCTGGGAGAAACTTATCGTCTCCAGATTTCAGAGTTTCAGGACTTCAGTGTTCTCGTACTTGATACCATGGGCTTACTGCAGACCTCGTGGTCTAACCCCTTCGCCTTAAATCCAGAACAAAACAGCCTCTTGAAACCTGCCAGTAACTACTACTGGCGTGTCAGGGCGGACAACCGGGTTGGCTCTGGTGAATATTCAGAGGTTCGGTCATTTCGTACCTACGATGGGTCAGTTCTGAAGGTCCCAGATGATATCCCGGCCAGCTTTGCTGAAATAGTACAATTTACCCAGCACAATGGTATCGAGACTCTGGAGTTGACCAAAGCAGGCACAGGTTTTTTTGTTCAACACGACACCCTGCATATTTTTCATCCTCTCACTATCAGGGGTACCTGGCTTGAAAACTATGCACAAGACATTTCCAATCAAGAGTGGGACTACTTTAAGATCAGGAATCGAACGGAAATAGGATTGAACCAGAACGCATTCATTAAAATGGAGGCAGATCTCACCATAGAGAATTGTATCCTTGAAAAGCGAATGACAGGGCCGGATTATGCGATTCAAATAGCTCCCAATAGTAGTCAAACCAGCACGGATCTGATTTTGAAGAATTGCGCTGTCAGAGATGTGGTGATGACACATACAACCTGGCCGCCGAGTGATCCAACTGGACATGCCATCGTTACAGTCGAGGGGGCAAAGGTTGGCAAAGTGGAGATTGAGAATTGCAGCTTCTTTAATATTGCCAGCGAGGCAATTCTGTTGGGACACATCGATGAATCAGGTGTCAGTGTACCGGGGGCCGTATCTTATGCGGACGATATGAGCTTCAAGAATTGCACCTTTGATTCTGTTTCAGCCGAGTGTATTCAGATCATTGGCGATCCAGACGATTTGACTCCTCCCAAAATTGAGATTGACCACATCACATTTTATAATTCTGCAACCGCGACCGTCTTGGTTGAGGAGACTACAGGTGAAGTGAAGGTAAAGAATAGTATTATTGCCAATTCACCCTTTATCGAGATAGAAGGTTATGTGATTGATCTTCCGGCGGTGAACTCTGAAGTTGCATACATAAATCTTTTTGGTCTGGAAGCACCTATAGGTCAGGGAGAGGTGTTCTTTAGTGCCAGTTTAATAGCCAATGTGTTTGATTATGACCCAGGATTCGTTGGAGCGGATACTGGGAACTTCACAATTAGAGAAAATTCCCCTCTATTCACATTGGGTTCAGATGGATTTGCACTGGGGGATCTCAGGTGGGCTCAGCTGGATAGTCAGGGGGACCCTAGAGTTTCTCGTGTTCATCCTGGTGATACGGATAATGATGGGGATGTTGATGCAGAGGATATACTTCCTCTGGGCATGTATTTTTTGACATCAGGGGAACCACGAAATGCGCCTTCACTGGCATGGGCGGCTCAAGACGGACCAAGTTGGGATGATTATCCGGCAAATTACGCCGATACAAATGGCGATGGTGTTGTGGATGAAAAAGACTTGATCGCACTGGGATTAAATTGGGGTTTAACGCATAGTGAGACTTTGCTTCGGTTCAGCATTGATCCAGCTACTGTGTCCGGCGTGGCAGAACTTAAACCTGCCTTTGAAATGCTTTATGCGTCAGTCAGTGGTCTAAGTGGTCCTTCAGGGACTGCACTAAAGAAAATGCTGGAACGGGTACTGGAAATTAACCTGCCACCTGAATTTTTTCTTGAGCGGAATTTCCCCAATCCATTTAATCCACAGACTACCATCTCTTATTCCCTTCCTGAAACCCAGGATGTCAGAATATCAATTTTTAATATCCGGGGACAACTGATCAGGGAGGTTAACTATGGTCAACCCCAACCTGCCGGTTACTATGAGTATGTGTTTGATGGAACAGGTCTCAGTAGCGGTGTCTATTTTTTCAGGATTCAAACTCCGAA
>JAERTH010000048.1 GCA_016844955.1 Fidelibacterota bacterium
ATAAAAGGAGAGCCACTGATATATAAGTATCAGTAAACCCATACTTATATACAGATAATAGCCTAACATAATAAAAGTTGAACCTTTAAAACGGGAATCGCCTTGTA
Organism: Fidelibacterota bacterium; assembly: GCA_016844955.1. GTDB lineage: Bacteria > Fidelibacterota > UBA8477 > UBA8477 > JABMPR01 > JABMPR01. Next base: position 108 of record JAERTH010000048.1, read on the forward strand.
CTATAAAACCAATAAAACCAATGAGTACAAAAACAAATTGAATCCATCTTGAGGGGCCTGCTTGATGTAATACTCTGAGGAATGAGTACACCGGGCTTAAAAAACTCCCTTTAACTTCAATATTTGATGTCCCAGTCACCTGTAGTTTTCGGGAACGTTTATCAGCAAACGAATATCCAATATTTTTAAGCAGACTAAAAATGTTATTAAACGTCCAGTAAAAAAGGGTGAGGTGAGGTGATAAGAAGTCCCTTTTTTGAGGGCAAACTATAGGTGGTCCGACCTTGTGTGTCAAGCAAAATCCGACCGCAGGATGTTGTGGAGGCAGTTGTCTGACCAAAAATGAAGGTTGGGGTTGGGGAAGGTGTGAATGCCATGACAGTGAATCGGGGGCTTGATCATGTCGGGAGAGGGGAAAATTGAGGAAAGCTGGGTACAGCTGTCCCTTGGACCCATCTGTTCTTTCAAAAATCAAGCACTGAAGGTCTCCGGATATTGGGGGTCCACATATAGATGATTATCAGACACCGGAAGTTGAGAATTCGTATAGTCGATATGATATTCTGGTGGCGAATTCGCTTTGGGTGGCGGTCTGGCTTTCTGATCCCAAAGTCCCAGGTGTTTCAGGATCTTCTTGATCACGTCCTCGTCTTCTATCAATAGCATACTTCATAATGCGCCTCCTCTTTACAGGATTGATATTATTAGAAAAAGGTCATCTGGTCTTCGTTTACTCCCCCCATTGATTTTAAGGATCGGCCTGCTTTTAGTTGTCCAACAGCTTTTTTGACAATATCTTTTTCAAGCTCAGAGCTTTCAATCTCGAAGGGAGCATGTTTTATTATCTGCTTTGATTTTATCATTCCACGTTTGATTAACTCACGAACAGTATAGTGAGTAACCTCCAGCCGTTTTGCTGCCTCATTTAAAGAGACCACGTCTCTTTTTTTGTTCCGATCAAAAGGGGCAATTTTGTTTTTGGCTCGTAGACCTCTGACCCTTGTCCGAGTCCAGGGATTTCCATAGCCCGTTTTGAATTTGTGACAATTAAAGGTCCTGGCTATTTCCTCATCCGGATAATGAGGAGCAAGCTTTTCCAGCAATTCTACAATATTCTCATCTGTTTTGTTTGGAGGTGGATCACCATTCACAGGCTTTTTAAACTGGACTTGGGTATGCACGCCCCCTTTCCAGTGGATCGTCATGGTCAACATAAGTGTCTCATCATCCAAATGCATGAGCACTTCCTCTACCATCATTCTGATAATCCTTTTCTTTATAACAGGATCTGTTCCCGGACAGCTCCATATTTCCGGTAGACGCGTTGAAAGGGATTGGACCTTGAGTATCTCTTCTGGTGCAGGCTTTTGGATCTTCTTTTTCTCATTTTCTATCCTCTCCTCTACTTCATTTAAGACCTGCAGCTTCTCATTCCACCTTCGCTCCAAGTCGGATGCCACAAGTCTATTTCTGGGATCAACCTCATTGTACTGTGTAAATGCCCTGGCTGCCTCATATTGAGCATTTTCAAGCTCATTGCCGAGATACTTGATCTTGTCCTGATATTTCTGAGTTATCACCTCACACGCTTCAACACTCGCCTGGACAGCCATAGGTTCAATGACCTTAAACAGTTCCTCTTCAAACACTCGGTCAGTTTTTAAACCGGAAAAAGATTGGCAATAATTGCCCCCCTGAGAAAATTCACCTTCACACATATACCGGGGATTCGTACCCCCCCTTCCCCAATAACGCACATGCATCTTCCTGCCACATCGCCGGCAACGAAGAAGGCCTACTAAAAGTCCTCTCCCGTTACGAATAGCCCCAGCAGACTCATTTTTTTCGCCCTTTTGTTGGTTGTTGTTCATGGTATAAATATTCTCTTCATATTCTTCCCAGGATATATAGCCTTCATGGTGATCCCTGATAAAAACCTCCCACTCTTCACGCTTTTTATAATGTCCATTCGTTTTCTTGATCTGACCATCTTCATAAAATACCCTGCTCCCTCTTCTACCGTAAACATAAGCTCCCGCATAAAAAGGATTTCGGCATAACTGAAGGATAAAACTGTAGGTGGGCAACTGCCATCGTCTCTTCTTCCCCCCTATATCTGTCTTGCAATTGACGGGAACCAATATCTTGTCCTGAACAAACCACAGATGCGTCTGTCTGGCACTGCCTAATTCCCTGACTTTCTTAAATATCAAATCAATTGCTTCCCTCTCCCTTCTATCCGCTGATTTTTCAACCTCACCCTCAACGCCAAGCACATAGCCCGGTGGCAGAGTCGTATATAAAGCGCCTCGTCTTGCTTTTGAAAGTCTCCCCTGCCGCATACGGAACTTAATGAGATTTAGCTCAGCTTCACTCATGGTGCCTTTCATGCCCAAGAGCAAGCGGTCATTGGGGTCCTTGGGATCGTATACGGATTGATGATCTCCTATCAAAGTATCAAAAACCGTGCATAAGTCAATAAGGTGATACCAGTCACGGTTGTTCCTGGCCAGCCTTGTGGCTTCTAATGAGATAACAATTCCCACATCTCCCATGCCAACTTGAGCGACTAGGCTTTGAAACCCTGAACGTTCAGAATAATACCCTGCGGACTTTCCCAGATCTTCATCAATAACGATGGGAGATTTCCAGCCTAAAGAGCCTGCACGATTTGTAAGATCGTATTGAAGACGGCCACTCTCCATATTCCGCTGAACCTGCCTCTCCGATGATTGACGAATGTAAACAATACTCTTACGGTTCAAATGACATTCACCAATTTTTTCGTTAGCTATCCTTTCCATTTTTTTCCCCCTCACTCTCCTCGGTCTGCATGAATTCCAAATACAATTCAACCAACTCTTTGATAATGGCCTTTTGATCAACTGACGCTGAAACAGATTTCATAAGCTTCAGCTTCTCTGGATCAAACACAAATTGCAACTGAGTGCCCATATCCCATCTCCTTAAAAAAATCTATGAAGTATCCCTATCCTCTAAATAGTCGGCCACTTTAAGGAGATTTTCAAAGGATACTTGAGGAGAACTCTGGACCGTAGATCCTTCCTCGGCAACAGCACTGGTTACCCATTTTGGAACGAACAAGGAGACCGTGTCTGAAACTCTGCAGAGATAACCTGGAGCCTTTCCATTTCGGTGAATTTCAACTACAGGGAGGGATTTCTTGTAACAGGGATGATGAGGATAAAAGATGGTTATGTGTTTTTCTTTTACTACTGTATTATGGCTTACTTGATCACACTGATTACTTTCATCTTTCCGGAGCACTTCGGGCACGTCAAGGGGTCCACTTCGTAAATCTTTTGTATCAAACGGGCCCAGTTTCGTTTGTATTCCCCGGATGAGCCATCAGGTTCCAGGATTGAAGGTATCAGCTCGTCCTGCTCGTTCTTTTTGCGCTTGCCCCTCGCCACGTTGCTGTAGAAGCCGTAGTAACGCACCATTTGCTCGCCTTTGTTTGGGACATGGGAGCACATGGCGGCAATCCATTCAAGGGCGTCGAAGACCTTTTCGTCTTTCCCATCCTTCGACTGATAAATGACTTTTGCCTCTTCGGGGATGTATGTCATTCTTTCCTGAGAGAAGGAGGCGCGAATGATGTATCGGGCCAGGTTTTCCATGGTCTCCTCACTCCCTGGTTGAATCCTGGACCCACAGAACACGTTGAAACCCGAATGACGCCACTTCATGAGCATATCAACCAGGTCTTCAGTGATCTTGCCTTTGGAAAGGAGCATCTTGAAGACCTTGTGCCGGAAGATTTCCTCCAAGTGTTTCAGCTCGAACAGCGGCGCCACTCGGAACATGCCGTTTCCACAAAAACAGCCGTCAGTGCAGAGCACATGCAGATGCGGATGCCATCCAAGGAAATCGCCAAACGAATGTATTGCTACAACGGCCCCCGGAACGGCCCCCTCTTCCGGTATGGCTTCCCGGAAAAATTGTTTCAAGGTTTCCCAGCCGCAACGGCTGAGATCGGAGAGCAACTTTCGGTCATAGAGGAAATAGCGGCGCAGGATTTTGGGTATGCTGAAGACGAAATGGCGGTGCGGAACGCCCTTCAGGACTTCTTCACACAGCCATTCCCCGAATTCCACCACCCGCTTCTGGTGACAGGAGGGGCAAAAATGTCTTCGTTTGCATGAAAATGCTAATAAATATTCATGGCCGCATTCCCCACATTTGACCCTTGTGAAGCCGTTATGCAGGATGCCGCAGTCCAGGTATCGATAGATGACCTGCTTTACGTAGGGCCTTAAGAACCCATACTTTTTGGGAAAGCGATCATCATAGATCCGCTCAAATTCTTCGAAATTGTCTTCAATGCACTGATAATACTGAGAATTTTGAGGCTTGCGCGGTTTGTAAACAGCAGATGTATCAGGCATGTCCTGGTACCTCGAGATTGGATCAAGAACTACCCAACAGCCCATACTGTAAATTAACCTGAAAGTAAAGCGATAAATAAGCAGGCTGGATTACACGGAAAGGATGGGGTGCGGAGGCAAGCCGTTTTCTGCCTTCGGATCAACCCGTCAGTCTGGCTACACATCTCGGCATTCTCCAGCAGATGGACAAGCGTCTGGATAGCGCTGATTTTTCCTACAAGGCTGCCCTGACAGGGGAGCTTGGCGCCCAAATCAAGA
>JAERTH010000049.1 GCA_016844955.1 Fidelibacterota bacterium
AGACCCTATTTGTTCAGTAATACCCTGGCACCTGCTATCACAGCTGCCAGTATTGCAGTGATTGATCTGCTCTCTGAATCTTCTGAACTTCGCGAACAACTCGTTGAAAACACCCAGTACTTCAGACAGGAAATGACCAGGGCTGGCTTTGATATCAAAGAGGGGGTTCACCCCATTGTGCCCATCATGTTTGGAGATGCCAAGTTAGCCGCGGATATAGCGGCAGCCATGCTGGAAAAAGGAATCTATGTAATCGGTTTCTCATTCCCTGTGGTCCCCAAGGGGGAAGCCCGTATTCGCACACAAATCAGTGCTGGACACACCCGTGAACATCTGGACAAGGCTATCCAGGCCTTCATCAAAGTCGGCAAAAAGTTTGGGGTAATCTAAGATCTTCTGCAAGCCCCTCCTACCGGGTGGTCATTCTGAGCGAATGCGAAGCATCTTGATCCCTGAGCTCGTTCCATAGTTCAGGAGACCCTTCGACAAGCTCAGGGAGACGATACATTCTGATGGGATTAGGATAAATATTCCCTGGATTCATAATATTTCATGTTTCATTAGCCCCTATTGCACGACTCCATCGTATTCGCGCCTCAGCCAGACAATGGCTGTACTCGCATAACTCAACTCCATATGCTTCGAGTCCCTCTCCCGCTGGTCGAGCCTCAGCAATACAATACATGAACCCATCAAACTCATTGAACTCAATAATTCATATCCCATGACCCTACGACTCCACTCAGGGAGACGAGCTAGATTATCCTATGAAAATGAGATACCTTATCGAACTCATGAACTCAATAATTCATATCCCATAACCCTTCGACTCCGCTCAGGGAGACGAGCTAGATTATCTTATGAAAATGAGATACCTTATCGAACTCAAAAACTCATAAACTAAAAAGATTTCTCCCTATCAGATCATCTTCATTTATGCTAGTTTTTAGGGCTGAAAATGAAGGGTCTTAATCATGAAAAAACTATATATCATCAGACATTCAAAAGCCGTTGAGTTTGCATCTGACCATAGTGACTTTAATCGCTGTCTGGCCGACAATGGAATTGAAAAAGCAACCCTGATTGCTAAACACCTGGCACCCAGTGCTCAAGGTATTGATCTTATTTTATCCAGCCCCGCCTGTCGTGCCCTTGAAACCGCTCGAATATTCGCCAATGCTACAGATTACCCGGTATCTGAGATAATCACCATGGATCCACTGTATCACTTTGGTGGAATTGACTATGCACTGGAAATCATTTCCAAGGTGGAAGATCATGTTGATACCCTGATGCTCTTCGGACACAATCCCACCTTTAACATGTTGGCCTGGCACCTCTGTCCCGATTTCCGAGAAGGAATGCCAACCTCAGCTGTAGTGGGTGTGACTTTTGAGGTAAAAAATTGGGCAGAAGCTGTCAACATTAGGGGTGATTTTTTGACCTATTTAACCAAACGTGGGATTAACCAGTAATGATGGCCAAAGACTCCAAAAAGTTCCGCGTCAAAAAGCGGGATCCTGACCTCAATTGGTGCGCAGATTCAGAAGCACTCTATGCAGCCATTGATATTGGCTCCAATGGAGTCAGACTCCTCTTATCCAAGGTGATGACCATGGGTGAATACATTGTCTACGCCAAGGAATCCCTGGTGAGAATGCCCATTCGGTTGGGCGCTGATGTTTTCAGGACCAATAAAATATCCGATGAGAAAGAGGAACAGCTGGTGCAGACCATGAAAGCCTTCTCTCATCTGCTGAATGCTTACAATCCAGGTGATTATCGAGCCTGTGCTACCTCTGCCATGCGTGAAGCAGAGAATGGCCCCCGAATTGCGGCCCGAATCAGAGCTGAGAGCGGATTGAATCTGGAAATAATTGATGGCGGAAAAGAAGCTGAGATGATCTTCGCTTCACACATTGCTGAGACCCTACAATCGGATCATGCCTATCTATATATCGATGTGGGTGGGGGTAGTACTGAATTGACCTACTTTGCAAATGGTGAAAGAACGGCTTCGCGCTCATTCCCAATTGGAACGGTCCGTTTACTGAACAACCAGGTCAGCGATCAAACCTGGATTGAAATGCAGGAGTGGGTTCAGCACCACCTTCCCCAGGGACTCAAGATCAGTGCCATCGGTTCAGGCGGGAACATGAATAAAATCCTGAGACTATCTTCAAGTAAAAATGATAAACCCGTCGCGTATGCCGAGATGTTAGAGATCGATAAAATGCTTAATGCCTACAGCATTGAGGAACGTATTAGAATTATGCATCTAAGACCAGACCGTGCTGATGTAATTATTCATGCTTCAAAAATTTTCCGTTCAATCATGCAGTGGGGGGAAATCAATGAAATATTTGTACCTCAATTTGGTCTGGCGGATGGTCTGGTACATATCATGCACGACAATTTTGTGAAATCACAGCAGAATGGCTAAAAAAATGAGTATTGAAAACACCACCCTCGTTGACGCGTTACATGCAATCCTCCCTGGAAACAGGATTAAAGCACGGCTCATTGATCGGCACAGTTATGCCAGAGACGCCAGCTTTTACAGGTTGATTCCTGAAGTCGTAGTGCAACCTGTCAATGAACAGGAAATTATCGATCTATTCGCACTCTCTAGAAAAATCAAGATTCCATTGGTCTTTCGGGCTGCTGGTACTTCGCTATCAGGACAGGCTATTACAGATGGGATTCTGGTTGAGGTAGGTAGACACTGGCAGAATTTCTTCTTTAATGCTGAACGGGGAACCATCCAGTTAGAACCAGGTCTTATTGGTGGAAATGTTAACCAGCGCCTGGCACCCTATGGCCAAAAAATGGGACCTGATCCTGCATCGATTAATGCAGCTATGATTGGTGGAATTATTGCCAACAACGCCAGTGGCATGTGCTGTGGAGTGAAGGACAACGCCTATCACACCATGGACTCAGTCCGGTTCATTCTGCCCAATGGGGATACCTACGATAGTCTGGATGAAACAGCAGATGATCAACTCAAAGAGAAGTCCCCGGATATACATGCAGGACTGTTAAAGTTGAAACAGAAGGTCGAAGCAGACGAAAAACTTGCCAGCCGGATTCGAGATAAGTACACCCGTAAAAACACTCAGGGTTATTCACTAAATGCTTTTATTGACTATGAAAAACCCATGGACATTCTCTCACATCTTCTGGTTGGATCTGAGGGCACATTGGGGTTTATCTCTAAGGTCCGTCTGAAAACGTTGGCAGATGACCCGAACAAATCTACCGCCTTGCTTTTCTTTAAGGATATTAGATCAGCAACTGAGACCGTGGTTCCGCTGCAAAAGGCTGGTGCTCAGGCACTTGAACTCATGGATCGGGCTGCGTTACACTCCATTGAGAATGAAGTCGGGATGCCTGGAGCAATCAAAACACTTCCAGAAAAAGCCGCTGCGCTGCTCTGTGAATTCCAGGCTCCTGAAATCGATCAGCTGAAGAACAAGGTCGATGCCGGTCTAAAGGTTTTAAAGAAAGCCAAACTGGTCCATCCCGCAGTTTTTACCGAGGATTTGGCGACACGGAATCTATACTGGAAAATCCGCAAGGGTTTATTGCCTTCAGTGGGAGCGGTACGCAAATCAGGCACCACTGTCATAATTGAGGATATCTGTTTTCGTCTCAAAGATCTGGCCGATGCCACTCTGGAATTACAGGAACTCTTCAAAAAACATGGCTATGATGATGCCATCATTTTTGGTCATGCCAAGGATGGTAATTTGCATTTTGTCATCTCCCAAACTTTTGAAAACGAAGCTGGCAAGACCCAGTATAAAAACTTCATCGCTGATGTCGTGGAAATGACCGTTGGTAAATATGATGGCGCGCTCAAGGCCGAACATGGTACGGGTCGGAATATGGCTCCTTTTCTGGAAACAGAGTGGGGAACAGAGGCCGTGGAAGTCATGCGTGAGCTCAAAGAATTATTGGATCCGGACCTGCTCCTGAATCCCGGTGTCATCGTCAATGATGATCCTGAGATTTATCTCAAAAATATTAAGCCTACCCCCACCATTGAAGCCGTTGTGGATCGTTGTATTGAATGTGGCTTCTGCGAGACTTGGTGCCCGTCGCAGGATCTGACCATGACACCGCGACGACGAATTGCCACCTGGCGTGAGATACAGATGCTTCGGCAAGGTGATTTTACAGAACGTGAAACGGCTCAGGTGCTACTCAAAGACTATGCTTTTGAAAGTGTTGATACCTGTGCTGTGGATGGGCTCTGTGCATTGGGCTGTCCCGTGCAAATTGATACGGGTGATTTGACCCGTCATTTCAGACGCGAGAGCAATGGCCTCATTGGCCGGCGAATCGCCTGGTGGACCGTTCGATATTTTAGTTTCGTAGTAGAAATGATTCGCCTGGGACTGAACGTCGCTACACCGTTGGCCAGACTCATTGGAAGCGAGCGAGTCGTTTCCCTGTTTATGAAAATTCACCGCTGGAGTGG
>JAERTH010000050.1 GCA_016844955.1 Fidelibacterota bacterium
ATTACATCAACACCCTGCCCGCGTAAACGTGCGGCAGCTTCCAATACAGCCATGGTGGCTGAGGGCTGTAAGGCGTTGATTCTTTTAGTAAATGTCATTTCTTTTTTCCTCTCCGTAAAAAGCCGGACAATATATCGGCGCACCCCCTGTCATAGCAAGGGAAAGGTGGAACAATATTTGGGGATCACAACCTGTGAATTCCGGGGCGTAATTTTACCAAAAACATGAAGGGCGCGGAATAACAACCGCGCCCTAAAGTTGGAAATAGCTTGCTGGTAAACTAAGAATTCATTGACTGAATAAATTCCTTATTCGTACCAGATCGCTGCATTCGCTCAAGCAAGAATTCCATGGCCTCTACCGGGGTCATCTCATTCAACAACTTGCGTAGAATCCATGTCCTTGACAACTCAGCTTTGGTGAGCAGCAATTCTTCTTTTCTGGTTCCTGAGCGGTTTATGTCGATGGCCGGATAAATTCGACGGTCACTTAGACGACGATCCAGCACCAGTTCCATGTTACCAGTACCCTTGAACTCTTCAAAAATAACATCATCCATGCGTGATCCAGTTTCGATGAGGGCAGTCGCCATAATAGTGAGACTACCACCATGCTCAACATTTCGAGCAGCACCAAAGAATCGTTTGGGGCGATGGAGTGCATTGGAGTCAATACCACCAGAGAGAATTTTTCCACTATGGGGGATGACTGCATTGTGGGCTCTGGCCAAACGGGTCAGACTGTCCAGTAGAATAACAACATCTTTACCGAACTCCACCATGCACTTGGCTTTGTTCAGTACCATGTCAGCAACCTGGACATGACGCTCTGGTGGTTCATCAAATGTTGAAGCAATAACCTCAGCATCTACCATGCGACGCATGTCTGTCACTTCCTCGGGGCGCTCATCAATGAGAAGCACAATCAGGGTAACATCCGGATGGTTCCGAACAATAGAATTGGCGATATCCTGCAATAAGATGGTTTTACCCGTTTTGGGTTGGGCCGTGATGAGACCACGCTGACCTTTTCCAACGGGACTCAACAAATCCATAACTCGCATTGAATAGCTCTTGGGGCCTCTTTCAAGGCTGATCTTGCTGTCAGGGTAGAGTGGAACCAGCGTGTCGAACTGCGGTACGATTCGACCTTCTTCCGGGTTCTGATAATTGATTGCTTCAATTTTTAGCAGGGCAAAATAGCGCTCATTGTCCTTGGGTGGCCTGACCTGGCCCCATACAATCTGACCTGTTCTCAGACCAAAACGTTTGATTTGAGACGGTGAAACATAGATGTCATGAGCGCCGGCTAAATAGTTATTGTCAACATCTCTCAGAAATCCGTAACCGTCTGGAAGAATCTCCAGGACCCCCTTGGAAAACATCATCCCTGCACTCTCTGTCTGTGCTTCGATAATGGCTTCCACCAACTCCATCTTTTTCTGGCCGGTGATAGCTGGTACAGCTAATTCCTGGGCAATATCTGCCAATTCTTTCAACTTCATCTTCTGAAGTTGCATAATGGTAAAACTCATTGAAATAGACCTGTTCTTTTGTGATTGATATTTTTATTAATTTTCTGTGAAATAAATTTGCTGCCGGGAGAATAAATCTGCTATTCAGCTTTTGAATTGCAACATGAATTTAAACTGGATGTATACCTTGTCAATTAAAAACCTATTAAATCTTTTAGATGTGATCTTTTTCAGGAATTCTGAGAACCAAAGCCTCAAAGTCAATTAACTGGTACTAATTCTTCCATACAACACACACCTTTGCCGGAATAATCGTCCAATTATCAAGATCTCAAATTGAAGAGTTCATAGAGTGATTCCGCCAGATAGTGGCTCCCAAAGAAACACACGGCTTGATTCTCACTGGTTCGCATTCCCCTGGCTTCCTCATATGCTACTTCTGGATTTTTAAAAATCATGTGCTCTGGGACACCATGTTTTTTCAGCATCTCACTATTCACAGCTGAATGACCGGTGAAACTGGAATACAAGATGGTTCCTTGCCAATCCTGCAATACATCCAGCATGGGTTGAATGCTTTTCCTGGCATTAAATGCCGGAATAAGAATGGCATCCCCATAGCCCGCCTCTTTTAATGCTTCCAGTAAGCGTTCCAGACCCTCGAGATTATGAGCCACATCATAAAATACCGGTGGCTCATCCTGCAATGGTTGGATGCGACCCCACCATTGCATTCCATCCAGTGCTTTTTGAATCAGCTTAGAATCAAAACTAAAATCCAATCCCTTCAGTGTTACCAGAACATTGCTCAAGTTTTCGACCTGATGGCGCCCGAGTAGGGGCAGATTTATCCGATAAGCTTGACCCTGAACCTCGATGTCAACCAGCTGGGATGTTTTGGAAACGTCAACCCCTCTGATTTGAATGGCCTCGGGGATATATATATATTTTGAGCCTTCGGACAGACCGCGTTCTTGGACAACCCCCTGGACGGCCTTGGGATTTCGTCCCAGGAAAACCGGTTTTCCCGGTTTGACAATACCGGCTTTTTCACCAGCTATCTGCTCAAGCGTGTTGCCCAGGATATTCTCATGATCCATTGAGACAGCCGTTATGACGCTGGCCAACGGATCAACCACATTGGTAGCATCCAGACGCCCCCCCAGACCAGTTTCAATCACTGCGATATCAACCGTTTCACTGCAAAAATATGCAAATCCTAATGCGGTCAGGACTTCAAAAAAGGTGATGCCCAGTCTATCAATGTGAGGTTTCCATTGCTCAACATGCTCAATGATGAAGGCATCTGAAATCATTTCTCCATCGACCTTTACTCGCTCATTGGGAATCACCAAATGCGGGGATGTAAACAGGCCAGTTTTAAGTCCTGATGCACTTAAAATGGTAGCCATCATAGCCGCCGTCGATCCCTTCCCATTGGTGCCGGCGATATGAATAATGGGGTATTTACTGTGGGGGGAACCCACAATTTGCATAAATTCCCGGACTCTGGATAATTCGAGTTTTACACCTGGGATAGTGAGCCCAAAGATGTAGTCAAATACCGACTGGGGTTCTGTTGAATTAGTTGTTTCCACCTTCAAGTCTCATTGAAGTTTTAAAAGTGATTTATTTATAAGATTCCAGAACTTCCAATTCGACCTTGAAAAGATTTTCCAGGGGTCGGCCCAGGAATCGCGTGGCAGTTTCTTCAAATTTTTGCGGATAATCAGACACATAGAATTTGTGTTTTCCGGGGTCACCCACTTCAGCATTGAGTAAATTTAGTCCTGAAAGCACCTTCTGGACCTCAGTGGCTGTCTCCTCACCTGAATCTACAAGTCGAACTGCTTCACCCATGACTTCCTGAATGACAGATTTCAAGTAGGGGTAGTGGGTACAGCCCAGTATGAGGGCATCAGGCTTTTCCAGATCAAATATTTTCATATAGCTCTGGAGCACCTGTGTGACCACACCATCATGCGGCCAGTCCTCTTCTACCAGTGGCACCAGTAAGGGACAGGGTTGATTGGTAACTCTGGTTTCAGGGTCCAGTGCATGAATGGCTGAGAGATACGCTCCTGATCGAATAGTGGATGCAGTACCGATGACGCCAATATGCTTATTGCGGGTTGCCTTTACCGCAGCCTGGGATCCTGGATCAATCACACCAACAATAGGAATATCAAAATTTTGTTGGAGGTGTTCCAGGGCAACAGCAGAGGCCGTATTGCAGGCGACAACAATCATTTTGACCTGTTTTTCCAGAAGAAATGATGAGATCTGATGGGCAAAACGTATCACCGTATCTTTTGATTTGGATCCGTATGGAACACGGGCAGTATCCCCAAAATAGATCAGGTGTTCATTGGGTAGCAATTCTATCAGTGCTCGAACAACCGAGATCCCCCCCAAACCGGAATCGAATACACCTATGGCTTGACCTGAGTTTAATTCACTCATGGAGACAATAGTTTTTCATGTCGGGTTTTATATTTCATCAAAGCCTGGAATATGGCTTCCGCAGCTTTCTGACGATAGGCTGGCTGCTTGAGTTTTTTTGCATCATTCTTATTGGAAATAAAGCCCAGCTCAATCAATACATTTGGCATGGAAGCACCAATCAGAACCCTGAATCCTGCTTGTTTTACCCCACGATTTTTACCGACTAATTTTTTATCGAACTCGCTCTGTGTAAGATCAGCCAGAGTCTCGCTTTGCTGCATAAATGCACTTTGAGCCATTGTTGCCAGAATTAGTTGTTCAGCACTGAGCTCATCATACTCATGAGGATCCTTCTCAAGCTTTATAACTGAATTTTCCATTTCAGCAACAGCGATAGCCTCATCGGTTTTCCCCGGTCGCAGTAAATACGTTTCAAACCCCGAAGCTCTTTTGTTTTTATTCGCATTCACATGGACACTGAGAAAAACCTTTCCACCCGCCTCGTTGGCAATTCTCGTTCTTTGCTTGAGCGGGAGGAATACATCTGTGGTGCGTGTGTATACAACATCAATATCGGTTCTCGTTTCAATCAACTTCCCCAGACGTTTGACCACATCCAGTACAATGTCCTTCTCCTTTGCACCATTCCCTCTAGCCCCGGGATCATGACCGCCGTGACCAGCATCAAGGACAATTTTATCCAGCTTCCATTTTTTTCGTTCTTTGTCCAGATAGTGGGTCTGGTCAATAACGTAGGGTCGTCGAATGGTCAGAAGTATTTCGGGTGGCGATTGACGGTGGAGAACATCAACGCCTTCAACCGTACCTCTCAATCGAAAAGTCAGCTGAGACGTTTCATCCAATTGATCGGCAGTCACCGTTCGTATCGTGCTATTTTGGGGAATATCTGTACGGTCGATACCTGTTTTATTCACCGTAGCGCCGGGGAGGGTCACATAGAGCCATTCATCCCTGTTAATCCAGGCCTTCACAGATTTTGCATCATAACGATTTGCAGTTCTGATGTGAATAACGGTTCCGTTTTGCCGTTCTTCTATACTGGTGGAAACAATGTCAAAGGGAGACAATTCTGGTCGCGCTTCTGTTTTCTGTACCTGTAGATCAGCTGTATCAGTTCCCGATAGGATGGTCACTCCGGAGACCAGACCCACCAGTTTCAGAATATGAACAAAATCATCCATTGGCAGATAAGTTTCACCATCAAAGAATTTGACAGCATGGGCCATCTGGAAGGTCCTATCCTCAACCATCACATAATGGTTATAGGCAGTAACCTTGAATTTTAAACGTCCCAGTCGGAATACTGATTTTCTTACTGCAGGATTTAGAAAGGCTGAAATTTTATAGGCATCCAACAGGTCCTGCAGCGCAACATATTGATACTGGTTGATTACGTATACTGGAATAGCCGGTACATAGCGTTCATCAGCCGCTTTTTGAAGAATTAATTCTGTACGTCTGGCTTGAAGCGATGAGACCGTGACAAGTAGGAGAACAGCAAGAATTATAGTACGTATGCGAGTCATATTTAGCGTTGAAATTAGTCGAGGGCTATTTATAAGACAATGGACAACTGAAAACTACAGGCAAGTTGTTTGCTACCCTCCTCGGCCCGGAAAAGTCTCGTCTGTGCCATTCTGAATTCACTGCTAACTCTATCTGAAGCACTATTCCTGATATAGAGGAACCAGCGTAACCCTTCTTCAAAAGCTGTGTAAAAACTCAGGCTTTCCATGAGACTTGATTCATAAATACTCAGGCGGAGATTGGAATTGGGGACTGAAAAACGGACAAATCCCGACCCAAACTTCCACTTTTCAGTCGTGTAAAGAATGCGTTGTTGAACAAGTCCTGATGTGAGATTTCCATGGTTTGCAGCTTTAAGATTGATCCGGTATTGCAATTCAGAAGAGAGCTTCTCATTGAGGGCCAGGGAAAATTTTGTGATCTTGTCATAGGCAGGCGGGTCACTCCAGATGTCCGCTGGAATCATTGGTCCATCCAGCAGGGAGCTCAGATCAAATTGCCAATCCCTGTGTTTGGTTCTGATATAGATCTGAGCTTTTTGCCGGTAAACTCTGCGGATTTGAGATATAGCAGTTGTTTTACTATGCATCCCAACATCTAACAAATATCGTATCCCAACACCTTTTGCTGGTAATACTTGAGCCCTAAAGGAAACCCCGGATTCATTTGGGGCAGCTGATCCCATAAGCCTCAAGATGCTTCCTGATGAATTTTCACCCACATTCAGCAGCCTTCGATATTGAGCAGACAATCGCAGACGTTTTGATGTGAACGACCAGTTAAACATCCCTCCATCAAATCTGGAGTTATTCCCAATGCCGTATGCCTGGAGCATGTGGTTTCCAGCTAATTCCCAGGAGAGTCCAATTTCGCCCAGGGTAGAATGAAGATTTAAGGGACTGATTTTGGTCGCCAGATATAATTGAAGCGGTGAAAGATCATAGACTCCCGCAAGTCCAAGCATCCTCGATTTTTCCTCGGAGTAGATTTTTCCAGCCTGGTGGATTCCATCACTATCTTCCCTGAAATACCCTGCGTCTGACTGCCCTATTAGATTTCGTTGGGAGATGAAGGCAACGCCACGCATGTTTTTTGATGTCCACTCTCCTGCAACACCATGCAAGAAATCCGTCTCCCTGCTAGAAAAATGAGGGGTGATAGATAGTCTTGGCCTTCGAGCAAGGCTCCCTGGATTGTAGCTCGCCCTGACGCCTTGCTGATTGATCAGCAAACCACTGCCCCAACTCACATGATAGTCCCCAACAATGATAGATGTGAATCCAGGGATTTCAGTACTTGACAGCGTAAACACAGCATGGTCAGTCAACTGTGCTTCCCCTGGATCCTGCTCCATTACAAAGACCAGATTCCCCCACAAGCTTGAGACATGACCCTTATGCAATATTCGCCACCCCTCCAGAGATGGACTATACTGAAAGCGGTGACGGATTCGGCCATGGATTGTCTGATCTACTCCAAAATGGCTCTGCTCCAGGAGTTGCAGGTCCTGCCCATCAAACTTTTTTTTGAGTCGATTAAAGCCCCTGGTAGTTGCCCTTTTGCTCTGCCACAGGAGGATAGATTTGATTGCCTCATCCGAGTAACCGTAGGCATTCAAGGCTGTAGAATCAGCTGATTCCAGATGCTGAGGTGTGAATAGATATTGAATGAGCCGATCGAGGTATTCATTTTCATCAGGATCATGGGTCTCATCCTGGAAAGGAATTACATCATCTTGCCCAAATAGGGATATGGCCAAAACGATGATCAAGCATAGGGATTTCATGGGATTAGCAATTCCAGGCCAAAGCCATGGGAAGCGGGTAATTCAGGATGTATTACGCAGGAGTAATTCAAGCCATAATGTTTCTGAACCAATCTCCATCCTGCCGAAAACGACTGGCTCAGACTGCGATAACCCATAGCAACCTGCCAGCCAGACCAGGGGGATGCAACCACAGCCATACAGAATTCGGGGGGCAACACACCCTCCTTTTCCACAGATGCCAGCATGGTCATTCTATCTGTTCTGTATTCACTGGCCAGGACAAATTTCTGGGGGAGTGATGAGGCTTTTCCTGTCTTCAACAAATGCTGAAATACTGAGCCGATTCTAATTTTATCGTCGGAATTGAGGGTTAAGCCAGGCGAGAAGGTGAAGGCCCTGTACGTTTCAAATTCTGCCACCTGCACTTGTAAATAATTGGCACTTAAACCCAAATGAAATTGAGCGTCCAGTGACAGAGCCGTTCCGCAGGACAGATTTAATTCAGAATAGATATTATCCCCGAAATATTCAAGCCCCCCGACGATGGGAGTATTTCCCAGGCTATGGGTGGCAGCCAGGCTCCCCGACATTAGGTCCAGTCCCTCAAACGGATGTTGGTATTGCAGTGTCAGATGCGGACGAGTCCCCGCCCTCAGTTGTGATGGATTGGCCAGTAGCCGATGGGGGTGGTTGTCTCCCAATACTTTGATATTCGCAGCCGCTGCAGGCCAGCTTAACCCTTCAAATTCGAAGGCTGCCTGGAGGGGCAAATCAAGGGGTTTCAGGATCAAAACAATTAGCCATGCACACAGCAAAATTCTATTATGCATAATGATTTTTCCCAACTTTTAACTTTGATGAATGTTTTTAAAGTGTAGGCTATAATAATGGCAAAATTGGTGCGGCGCAACAGCTTTCAACAGAGGAATACATCAAATGATACAAACATTCTCAAGACCAATGAAGGATGAATTGGTTCAAAAAATCAAAGCCTATTTTCAGAGTGAATTGGCTCAGGAGTTAGGAAATTTTGAGACTGAATTTCTATTGGATTTTTTAAGCGAACATCTGGGTCCACACTATTACAACCAGGCCGTCCGGGATGTGCAGAAACATCTTGCCGGGTATCTGGATAATCTAAATGATAAAATTGATGAGCTGGAACAACCCATCCCCGAGTAGACTAGCGATATACCAGGGTTAAATAGACTTTGGGGATTACATATTCTCTGTCCTGGTCACGAACAGAAATAAAGCGGGCATCCCCATTTACATATATCCGATTACCAAGCCGGTATTTAACCCCCAGTAATGGCCCCTGACCTTCCCAGTGGACGTCTTGTCTGCTTTCCATGACATAGCTTGTCACCCGATCATGCGTCAAATAGCCGACCCAGCCCTTCCAGCCTGCATAATCATAAAACAGTCTAACAATAAATTCGACCTGTTCCCGATTACTGCTCACCTGTTGAATAAACGAGCTCCAATCCAGCTGACCCTCATCCTCCCAACTCAGCGTCAGTTTGGAAGCAAGGGACCAGCGCCGATTTAAATGATAGGAGAGTTCTTTTCGTAGATCCAGGGAGCGATGAACAAAACTCCTGGTGGGTTGTTCCATTTCCAGAAACAAATCATCGAAATCATAGTCAAAATAATTACTGCGGATTCGGGCGCGCCCAGCTCCGTTCCATTTGCCGCGGTTCCAATCAAGTCCTGACCAAAGCACCATGTTGCGATTCCAATGGTTCTCAGAGCTACGTGTATTAAAGAGATATATTAAATGAAACATACCCAGTTTGGCACCGATTTCGAAATGATAAAAGGGAGTGGGCTGCCAGGCGAAGCGCACTTCTGTGTTGAGGCGCAATTCGTCACGATCATCATCATTGGTTGTATCCGGTGTATCATATTCTAACCTGGACAGCATGGTTTTCCAGCTCAGGGAATCAAACAGGCCTGAGTTGAGCCATTGAAGCTCCTCCCGCACCTGATAGAGAATTTGGGTATAATCCACATAATATTTATTCTGTGAATTTTCCACTTTAAAGGCGGTTAGGGTTGAGAAATGAGGACGGGTTAATTCAAGACCTGTTTCATTGAGGAGTGACAAGCGCTTGCGATCCTCCCCAGAGAGTTTGATGGTGGCTGTTTGATCCACTTTTTCCTGGGAAATTTCAGTGAGTTGATTTCCCCAGTTCAACTGGTAGAAAAACTGCAGGTCCTTGCGCAAAGCGTATACGAATCTATTCTGCCAATCCAGTTTGTCATTGGTTCTGGATTGTGAGCTTCCCAGGGAATCCGTATAAAAGGCCTGGGTTCGTTTCTCACTTGTCAGGAAGGACTGGAAGGTGGAAATATCACCAAAACGAATCTGATAATCCGCCCTGGTAAACATGCTGTGATTCAGGTGTTCTGCCAGCTGATCGCGAGTACCAGAGAAAACAATAGCAGATCGTTGTAACTGGGATTTCCACTCCTCTCGGAATTCTAATTCTGTAGCCCAGCCTTCGTCCAGAATACCATATCGCTCTACTGATCTCCCCCCCAAAAATAATTCCAGATTATCAGAACGCTTCACTCCTGCCAACAGTGCCCAATTTCTGATGTTAGTAGCCAGCCCTGTTCTGTGATCCCGGTGCTGGCTACTCTCCAACCGAATACTTCTATTTCGATTTTTGCCCCAGGTGTAATCACTTCGGAGACGGTGTTCCAGTGAATATTGCTCACCTTCCGTGGTATTTCTATCATAGGAGAACACTTTGTAGTTAAGTGCATCATTAATTAGTAGGTCACTTTTCGGGAAACCAAATTTGTAATTGAGCTGTAAATCATTATTGGTGGAAAGATTGTCCTGTCGAAAAATGTATGCCAAAGAGTCCTGGTCAAGTCCCCAGTTCTGTATTGGGAAAAATAGAATCAGGACGAGGGCAATATGCCAAGCTCCTGCAAATTTTGCCGGTCGACATACATTGAAAAGTGAAGTGAAAAATGTTGCTGAAGTGGTTCTCAACCCGAGCTTATCCTTCCGGCTGCTCTGGTCGGATGGGCTTTGGTTAACCTGCCCTTGAAAATGCAAGTTATTCTTCCAGAAGAATAATATTTGCCTGTGTGATAGCTGACAAAACCACGCTAGCGCCTTTCATTGGCCTTTTTGGGTTCCGTCACCACATGAAAAACTTTTTCACCTGGTTTTGCCATGCGGAAACGTTCCCGGGCAATTCGCTCCAGATAATCAGGATCATTAAGCAGACGGTCACGTTCACTTTCCAGCTCTGCTTTTTCCATCTCCAGTCTGGAGATATGAGCTTTCATATCCTTGATTTCCTGTCGCAATTGAAGCAGACTATAAATGCCTTCATCTCTGAACACAAATAGTTGCAACAGCACCAGGATGATAATGAAGCCTGAAATCCAGCCCACCTTGTTTTCAAAGATGCCACCAGATCGTCTGGGTTTACGCGTTTTAGGTGAACGTGGCGTTCGTTTTTTTGCCATACCTATCCTCTGCACCCCAGGGGAGAAAGTGCACAGCCCGTAAATGTCTTTACGAAGAAAAGTTTTCCTCGTAAAGACATTTTATGAATGGCATTCATGGGCTTAAAAGAAATCCCTATTTAGGATTCAGGGCTTTGAAACCTTTGAAGGTTGCCAGATCGCCCAACTCTTCCTGAATTCTCAGCAGCTGATTGTATTTGGCAATACGATCGCTACGGGAAGCGGACCCGGTTTTGATCTGTCCAGCACCGGTTGCCACAGCAAGATCAGCAATAGTTGTGTCCTCAGTTTCCCCGGAACGGTGAGAAATAACACAGGTCATGTTATTTTCATGGGCCAATTTAATGGTGTCCAAAGTCTCAGTCAGCGTTCCGATCTGATTTAATTTGATCAGGATGCTATTGATGGCAGACATATCAATGGCTTTCTGTAATCTGATGGGATTGGTAACTGTAAGATCATCACCAACAAGCTGAACTTTGTCACCCAGTTTGGCGTACAATTTCTGCCAGCCTTCCCAGTCATTCTCGTCCATACCATCTTCGATGGACACGATGGGATACTTGGCTACCCAGTCTGCATAGAAATCGACGATCTCTTCAGAGTTCAGGGTGCGACCCTCACCTGAGAGACTGTAAAGTCCGGTCTTGGGGTCATAAATTTCACTTGAAGCAACATCCAGGGCGATAAAAAGATCTTTACCGGCTTTGTAGCCAGTTTTCTCGATGGCTTCCAGAATAACTTCCACTGCTTCTTCATTGGAACGCAGATCAGGGGCAAACCCACCCTCATCACCCACGGCAGTATTCATACCCTTGGCTTTGAGCACAGCTTTTAATTGATGAAAGGTCTCCGCCCCCATCTGCAGGGCCTGGCCAAAATTCTCGGCACCCAATGGAAAAACCATGAATTCCTGAAAATCCACATTATTGTCGGCATGCTCGCCACCATTAAGGATATTCATCATAGGAGCAGGTAACAGCGTTGCGTCCTCACCACCTAAATACTCATAAAGGGTCAGGTCAAAATCCATGGCTGCAGCTTTTGCCGTAGCCAGAGAAATACCCAGAATGGCATTTGCACCCAATTTTGATTTATTCTCAGTTCCATCAGCAGCCATCATCTTTTCATCAATGGCCCGCTGCTCCACAGCTTCCATTCCAATGACAACATCTGCCAGAACATCATTCACATTGGCTACGGCTTTGGTAACACCCTTACCCAGATATTTTGACTTGTCACCATCCCGCAATTCCATGGCTTCATGTTCACCTGTTGAAGCACCTGATGGCACAGCAGCGCGACCAAAGGCCCCACTCTCCAGATAAACGTCAACCTCAACCGTGGGGTTTCCACGTGAATCCATGATTTGACGACCTAAAACATCAACAACTTTTGACATACAATCTCCGATTAAATTTCATTTTATTAAGGAATACTATTGTGATCACATCAGTTTTCATTGGCAACAATGTAATCCAAAAGGTAAGGGTCTGAAAGGGCGAGAGTAGAAAGTTAAAAGTCAACACTTGAACTAATTTTCATAGCCTTACCCCCTACCTTATCCTATTATTAAGCATGCTGGACACACGAATTCAACACCTGATCCTTAGTATGCTTGGCATCATCTTGCTGGGAACTGCAGGCTATGTTGTGATCGAAGATGTTGGATGGTTTGACGCTTTTTACATGACCTCAATAACGCTGGCAACTGTGGGATTTGAAGAAGTCTGGAACATGTCAGATCTCGGTCACCTCTGGACCATCATTATCATGTTCTCAGGAATTGGACTCTTTTTTATAATTGCAGGTCATATTGCAGCTCAAGCTGTTGATCTTAAACGCTACAGGAGGTTTCGCATGGCGAAGCGAGTCAAAAGATTGGAAGAACACTACATCCTGTGTGGATATGGCCGGATGGGTCAAGCTATTGCCAAGGAGCTTCTGGCGGCGAACAAAAGTTTTGTGGTCATCGAAAAGGATACTTCCAAAGTTGAGGATTTACTCCATCAGGATGTTTTATTAATTGAAGGAGATGCCACTCAGGATGAGATCCTTATTGAGGCGGGCATCCAAAATGCCACCACCCTCATTGGGGTATTGAAAGATGACCAGGACAATTTATTCTTAACCCTCTCTGCCCGAAGTTTAAAAAGTGATTTGTTGATCCTCACCAGAGCCACGGTGCCCTCATCAATTCCAAAAATGCAGCGAGCCGGCGCTGATAAGGTGATCAATCCATATGAAGCTGCTGGTACCAAACTGGCCCGGCAAGCCATGGCCCCTGGAGTGGTAGATTTTATCGAACTTATCATGAACCGGGGCAATCTGGATCTGGCTCTGGAAACGGTGGTGATAGAGGCTGGTTCCGGCGCTGAAGGACAATCCATGGTAGATCTGGAAATTCGTAAAAATTACAACATCATTATTACTGCAGTTGAAGAGCGGACAGGTGAAGCAAGTTTTAATCCTGATCCCAATTATAAATTCAAAGCTTCAGATAAGCTTATTGCTCTGGGAACTGTTGACAATCTGGTGGTCTTTGAAAAATTATGTAAGGCCTTTATTTAATGACTCGATTCCTGATACTCTCACTTCTGGTATTGCTTTTCTCAGCCTGTAGTAAAGAAGAAAAATTCCCGCAAAACCCTAACCGCATCATTGTTGCTACTGTGGATGATGTGGAAATTACTGAAACCACCTTCCAACGGAGTTATCTACCCGTTCTGCTATATGGAGACAAGTTCGACAGCGAAGAAAATAGGGCTGAGATGATGAACTACCTCATTGGTCAGAGATTGATCGCTGATAAAGCCCGGGACATAAAGTTAGATACCAATGCTCAGGTAATTCGAATGCGTAATCGTGCGGAGAGTCGTGCCTTGACCAAACAATTATACAAAAAATGGATTAAGGCCGATTTATCAGAACCCACAGAAACAGAATTAAGGGAAGGTTTTATCCGGGGTCAAAAAGGTATTTTTGTGCGTCATCTCTTCTCAGAATCTGAAGCAGAGATGCAGGATTATTATAATCGTCTCAATTCAGGAGAAGAATCATTTTATACACTGGCGCAAACCGTGTTTGAAGATTCGTCACTCTCCCGGAATGGTGGGGCTCTGGGCTGGATAACCTTTGGTGATCTGGATGAGACCCTGGAAGACACCGTTTATAGTCTTAGGGTAGGCCAGATATCTCACCCTGTGAAAAGTCAATATGGCTGGCATGTAATGACCATCGACGATTCTCAGCAGGATGTGTTTTTAACGGAAACCGACTATCAAATGAATCGGAATTTGGTTCGCAATAAAATTATAGAACGCAGGGAGCATCTGCTGAGCAAAACTGTACTCAATGATTTTATGGCCCAATTCTCCATCGATTTTAATCGAGATATCACAAAACAGGTTTGGCCCCTTGTCATTGAACACTTGAACCCTGAAGATACTAAAGCGGGCAATGGAGTTGAGTTTTCAACACTCCTGAACAGCCTGGATGCCTTTCGGGATGAAACACTGCTTACTGTTGATGGTGAAGTGTGGACGGTGGAAACAATTCTGATGCGACTACCAGAGCTGGATAGATCACTCCTGTACGGAAATCTATATGTTGCTGCCTCCAATGTTATTCGCGACGAAATGCTGACACGGGAGGCCAAACGCCTGGGCCTGACGAACCATCCCGATGTCATTGAAGAAGTTCAGGATAGTCAGACCCAAGTATTAGCTGACATCTTTGTGGGCATGATGGCTGACACACTGGTATTTACCCTTGAAGCCCAAAGCAATTACTACGAAACTCATAAATTGGATAGATACCATGCACCTGATTCACTCAGGATTGAGATCTATAGCTTCCACGATAGTCTGACCGCCGTCAAAGCACTCTACCAACAGCGCAACAAGGAAGTTCCAACAATCCCGGTGGACCAAACCAAATGGCTCTCAGCTGCTGAAATGCATCTACCTGTTTACAGGCTTACTCGCAGCATTGCTGAAGGCACCATGGCCGGCCCGGTACGCCATGAGCAGAAGTGGGTATTGACTAAACTGCTTGAACGGAACCGCACTCCTCTGGCATATGAGACTGTTGAGACTCAGCTTCTCAAAGACATGGAGCACGAACGTTTTGCTGCTACACGAAACATCATACTGGATGAGCTTCGTCCCCAACACGATATATCGATTAATTTTGACCTGTTAAATAGATGATTTAGGAAATAGAGTATGGCTTTAACCTGTGGTATTGTTGGTCTCCCAAATGTTGGCAAATCAACAGTTTTCAATGCTTTAACCGCTTCAGATATCCCAGCGGAAAATTACCCCTTTTGCACAATTGACCCCAATGTGGGCATCGTACCCATTCCGGATGAAAAGCTAACAGCGCTCACCAAGATTTATGCACCTGAAAAAACAACCCCAGCAGCGATGGAGTTCGTAGACATTGCCGGTCTGGTACGGGGCGCCAGTAAAGGTGAAGGACTGGGAAATCAGTTTCTGGGACACATCCGGGAAGTTACTGCCATCGTCCATGTTGTACGCTGTTTTGAAGATGAAAATGTAACCCATGTTGATGGCAATATCGATCCGATTCGCGATGTGGAAACCATCGAAAGCGAATTGATCATCAAGGATCTTGATTCAGTTGAAAAACAGTTACATCGTGTAACCAAGCTTGCTCGCTCAGGAGATAAGGTTGCCAAACAGGATGAAGCCTTGTTGACGCGCATTCGGGAGCATCTGGATGAGATCAAACCCGTTCGCAGTATGGATTTTGACGACGATGAGCTGGTGAGAGCCAAAGGTTACTTTCTGCTCACAATGAAACCGGTTCTCTATGTGGCCAATGTTGATGAAGATGAAATTCTGGCCGAAACCAGGGGTGCACTGACCCAGCGTTTATTTGATTATGCCGATTCCACCGGGGCCGGTTCCCTCCGTCTCTGTGGTAAATTGGAGCAGGAAATTGCCCTGCTGGATGAAGCAGAAAAATTGGAATTTTGCGAAGAGTACGGACTGCCAGAACCAGGGTTGAATAAACTCATCCATCGTGCCTACGACTTGCTACACCTTCAATCGTTTTACACTGCCGGGCCCAAGGAAGTAAGGGCCTGGACTATTAAAAAGGGTTCAACTGCCCCAAAGGCGGCGGCTGAAATCCACACAGATTTTGAAAAGGGTTTTATCAAAGCAGCCATTTTTAAATTTGATGACCTGATGATCCATGGTTCCGAAAAAGTACTGAAGGAAAAGGGCTTGATTTTACTTCAAGGCAAGGAGTACATCGTCCAGGAAGGCGACTGTATTTACTTCCACTTTAACGTTTAGCCCGTTTTATGTCCAGACTGGACCAGATATATATCTATCCCATCAAATCCTGTGCAGGAATTTCTCTGGATTCTGCAATAGTGGAAGATCGCGGTTTTCCCCTGGATCGGCGCTGGATGCTTATCGAAGAAAATGGAGACTTTATTTCCCAAAGATCCACTCCCAAATTGGGACAGATTCGCATTGATTCTGAATCAGATAATCTCCATATCAACTACGCGGGAAAACGTGAACTGACTGTAGCATTTGATACCTCTCCAACAAAAAAATTGGTTGCCCAAATCTGGAAAGACAAAGTTGAAGGCAACTGGGTTAATGAACAGAGTGATGGCTGGTTCAGCGAATTGCTGGGACGACCTGTGCACCTGATTCATATGAATAAGCATGTGAGCAGACCGCTGCTCAAGCCACAGTTGCCACAGGACCAAGATTTTGAAGTCAGTTTTGCAGATGGCTATCCCTATCTCCTTACGAACCAAAGTTCACTTGACGATTTAAATCACCGCCTGGATGACCCCGTTGGGATGGATCGGTTCAGATCAAACCTTGTGGTTAGCGGTTTTGAAGCTTTTGCTGAGGATGGCTGGAAAAAGATCAAGATTGGCGAGGTCGAATTTCTGTGCGTTAAACCCTGTGCCCGATGCCAGGTCACTACACTTGACCAAAAGACTGGCAAGGCTTCCAAAGAGCCTCTAAAAACATTAGCCACCTATCGTAAGCAAGATGGGAAAGTCATGTTTGGAATCAATATGGTGGCACTTAATACGGGTACGGTTCAGATCAATGATCCTGTAAGCATTTTATAGCATGAAGCTCCATTTCCGAAAATATGGTGAGGGTGAACCGTTATTGATTCTTCACGGTTTATTCGGTTCCTCAGACAATTGGCATACATTGGCTCGACGCTGGGGTGAGCATTTTCAGGTCTACGCACTTGATCTCCGCAACCACGGTAGTTCTCCTCATGAATCAGCTATGAATTATGAAGAAATGGTTCAAGATATTGAAGCGTTTCTTCAGCGGGAGGGTCTGGAGGAAGTGAACATCATTGGGCATTCTCTGGGTGGTAAAGTGGCCATGCTATTTAGCTCGCGGCATTTGGATTTAGTGAATAGCCTGGTGGTTCTGGATATTGGTATGGCCGAAGTACAGGGCAAGCACATCCGAATATTGGAAGCCTTGGAGGACCTCCACCCAGAGGAATACCGGACGCGTGACTCAATTGAGGAAATGCTCAATAGTATTATTCAATCTAAACCGATACGCAAATTTCTGATGAAAAATATTCTGCGCAGGGTTGATGGAAGCTTTAGCTGGAAATTCAACCGAGATGCGCTGGTGGAAAACTATGCCGTGTTGACAGCAGCCCTGAATCTTGATGAAAGCTATATGGGTCCGACATTGTTTCTACGTGGAGAGAATTCAGACTACCTCAAAAATGAGTTATCGCCAGAGCTGTTGCAGCATTTTCCCATGGCTCAAATAAAAACAATTCTCAATGCGGGACACTGGCTACATGCTGAACAATCCGACACTGTTTATTCAGAGATTCTGGAATTTTTAAAGTGAGTAGTCGTCTGAAGCATGCTCATCGGTTATTATTAGCGTAATTTTTTTACAGATGAATTCAAAGCAACTGATCTAAATAAATTTAAAAGAGGATTAAAGAAATGAGATCGTTCACATCAAGTGCAGTCCTGATTCTACTTGTAATGATTATTGTTAACTGTGGATCCTTTCCCCTTTCAGCCGAACCAGAGGTTGACCCGCTACGATATAGCAAGGCTATCAACAATTTCGTGAGGGCTGACAGCGTGGCCATGCCCGCACCTAACTCACTGTTGTTTGTAGGCAGCTCAAGCATCGTTGGCTGGAAAACTTTAGCCGCAGACCTTCCAGAGGTGAATGTCATCAACCGTGGATTTGGTGGCTCACACATGGCTGATTTGATTTATTATATGGATCAGATTGTGTTTCCCTACAATCCCAATGCCATTGTTGTATATGAAGGGGACAATGATATCGCCTCAGGATTATCACCCAAAGCTTTCTACAAAAACTATCTGACATTCATTCAGAGAACACTGGAGAATTGGCCCGAAATCCCCATTTTCTTTATCTCTATTAAGCCCAGTCTCGATCGTGTGGATCATATGGAGAACATGGCCAAGGCCAATGCTTTGGTTAAGGCATATACGCTTGAACATGAAAATCTGTTTTATATCGATGTTTTCAATCCAATGTTAAATGAGAACGGCACACCCAGGGAAGATATTTTTGGTCACGATGGACTGCACATGAATGCAACGGGGTATGAGTTGTGGACTGAGATTGTCCGGGCGGAGTTAGGCGTAGATTAGGTTGAAACTTGAGTTAATGAGTATGATGAGTTATTGAGTTTAATGGGTTCTTTGGGGATGAAGGTGGTAGAAGGGTTCGTCTTGCTGAGCCTGTCGAAGCATATGGTATTCAGTTAATGAGTTTTTGAGTTTAATGGGTTCTTTTGGGGTGGATGTGGGAGAAGGGTTCGTCTTGCTGAGCCCGTCGAAGCATGGGGTATTCAGATAATGAGTTTTTGAGTTTAAATGGTTCTTTGGGGATGGCATGATGAGGTTTCTTAGGTTTACCCGAAAAAGTATTGGGAGAATACATGATTGAGTATGAATACAAAATTATAGATGCAAAGGATATCCCCTCAACCGGAATGTTTAAGAGTCCTAAACGTGAAGATATCGAAAATCATTTAACATCCCTTGGATCTGAAGGTTGGGAAATCATCAATGTTTCTTTCAGAGAATTAGCAGGGGAGTTTGGGTTTACGGGGATAGCAAAACGAGAAGTTCGTTAATACTGTTGTTCTGAAACAATAATTGTAGTCGAAGCTACAGGATTGATCTAATCAGCCGCCGGTTTTACTAAGCCACTAAACCCTCATAAGCTGTGCTTTTGAGGCGAACATCTAAAACCATTATTCTCCGATGATTTTGACCAAAACTCTTTTATTGCGGCGTCCATCAAATTCACCATAAAAGATCTGCTCCCAGGTCCCAAAATCCAGTTGGCCTTTGGTGATGGCCACAACCACTTCACGCCCCATAATCTGGCGCTTGTGATGGGCGTCTCCGTTGTCTTCACCGGTGCGATTATGGTGATAACGCTCCGGACTGGCGTCAAAAGGAGCCAGCCATTCCAGCCAGCGCTTGTAGTCTTCTTTGAGCCCGGACTCTTCATCATTAATAAATACTGAAGCAGTGATGTGCATGGCATTGACCAGACACAACCCTTCCTGGACACCACTTTCAAAAACCACATTTTCAACATCCCGGGTGATGTTTACGAAACCCATGCGCTCAGGCACATTAAAGTGAAGGTATTTAGTTTTAGATTTCATCCAACCTCCTACTGAACCAGGATCAGTCCACTCTGGGGGGCAACCACAGCCTTATCAGACAGAAGTTTCTCACCCTTTGGATCAGCTATGGCTGCATCAGCCAACACAGTCCACTCCCCCCGTGGCAACTTAAAGTTTGCTGGCGCTTGACTGTCTGCATTAAGAAGCACCAGAACCGTCTGCTCGCCATCCATTTGGACACCGAATGAAAGCTCAGATCCGCCATCTATGAATTTTCTATAACCAGGTTCAACATTCCTTAACTCGGGATATTGATTACGAATGGCAACCAGACCGCGATAGTAGTCAACCAATTCACTATTCAGTGATTTCTCAGTCCAGTTCAGCCAGTTCGTCTCATCATCTTTTTCATAGGAATTATGATCGAGTTGTCCTGCATGCTCATCTATACCAATGCTATTGGCAACTACTTTTGCACGACCCCAGGTTTGTCCTTGAGCAATCATAACCGGTCCCTGACTCACCAGGAGATTCAGGGCTGCAAATTTGTGCAGGGTTAATTCCTCTGCAGAAAGTTTGACGACTTGATCCCGAGTAACCTTTTCAGCAGGACCCACTTTGCCCAGAGCAAGACGGATAAAATCACCCAGGGTGTTATCGTCATGACTCTCCAGATAATTCACACTCTGAACAGGATATCTGAAATGCCCTCCTTCATCCTGCAAATATCCACGCATCAATTTTTTGTAATGCTCAAGATTATTGCCATCCCAAAGCTTGCCAAAAATGAAGCCATAATCCTCGTTCTGATGATTGCGACCTTTGATACTATTCCTGAAGTGATCATTCCAGGATGCCCAACCATGATCGGCCAACTCAGCGGGATTATAACCGCCACCACCCCAGGGTTCTCCGATGAGAATGACTTTGGGATTTACTGCTTGCGTAGCCTCCGTTATGGCATCAACAGTTTCCATATCAATCATGGTAGCCAGATCGAAGCGAAATCCATCGATATGGTATTCCTTCATCCAATAAACCAGACTCTCCACAATCAACTTGCGTGACATGGGGTTCTCAGTCTTGAAGTCATTACCACAACCACTGTTTGAACGATAATTGCCCTGTTCATCCAGCCTGAAGTAGTAAGATTTGTCAATTAGCTTGAAGGGACTTTCATCGTATTGGGATACATGATTATAAACCACATCCATTATCACAGAAATGCCTTCTTTGTGAAGTTCCCTAACCATGGTCTTCATTTCATTGACAGCACGACCATCCTGGCCAATCCAGGCACCCCGTGTATTGACTCCATCTGAGCCATAATAGATTTCAGGAGCAAAGAAAAATGAGGTCATGTAGCCCCAATGATTGTTCTCATAGGGATTCCAATCGTTCCAGGTGGTCAGATCAGGATTTTTGTAATCAATTTCAATGTTGCCGAATTCCTGGAGCGGAAGAAATTCTATTGCATTGTAGCCCATGTCTTTCAAATGAGCCAGACCACCAGCCTGATCTTTTTCAACAAATCCAGTGTAGCTCCCTTTAAGATTGGCTCCTGAAGAGGTGTGGACCGTCATATCCCGTAAATGAGCTTCCAGGATGACCAGATCCCCCAGCTCAGCAGAGGTAAAGGTATCCCCATTCCAATCGAATTCATCCTCAGGGAGAATGACTGTCTTACTAGGGTAATGAAAATTATTTTGGCGAACCACCGCGCGTGAGTAGGGATCGGGGATAATCTTGCCTTCTGCACCTGAGGTTGTATAGCCGTAATATTTTGTCGCATCCTCAGGAGTTATGCTGATTTCCCAAACACCATTGGGTTTCATCTGCATCGGGATGTTTTTACCGCTGGCATCATCATACCGTTCAAACAGAACCAGACTGACATCCTCAACGGAAGGAGCAAAAATTCGAAACACGAGTTGCTTCGCTTCTCGATTGAGCCCCAGATTTTCATCTAGCGCAGCTATTGTTGTGTTACTATTGGTCATTTCTTTTACTAACTCCGGATTATTTGAACAAGCTATCATCATGAGGACGACAACCGAACTCAGGAATCTCTGTTTGTTACTCATTTGAGTTCTCCCCTTTGGCTACAAAAAACAGGCGTATTGAGGTGCTGAAAATGACATGTGGACGACAGTTCGGTCCTTTTCAGACTTTTGCGCGGAAACATAATGTGAATCAAGGGATATTAAAGTCATATTCACCTGAGTTATTTGTAACTAAATGATTGATACTTCCTCTAAGGATAACAATGAAAGAAGGAACCAATATGAAAAGAAATAAAATTATCGCAAGTCTGGCAGCCGTCATCTTCGTAATCGTAGGTGTATTTACCATAGGAACTACTTCAGTTTCTGCACAGGAAGCACCTGACTTCACCTTGAAGGACATTGACGGCAATGATGTGTCTCTATCTGATTACAAGGGCAAGGTTATCCTTGTGGATTTTTGGGCAACCTGGTGTGGTCCCTGCAAAATGGAGATTCCGAGTTTTATACAACTTCAAAATGATTACGCTGACGATGTAGTTATATTGGGTATCTCTCTTGATCAGGGTGGCCCTAAAGTCGTGGTACCTTTTGTGGAGAAAATGGACATCAATTATCCGGTAGTCTACGGCAACGGCACTGTGGTAAAAGCCTACGGTGGTGTTCGTGGAATCCCCACAACCTTTGTTATCGATAGAGATTTCAATATTCAGCGGAAATATGTGGGATACACGGATCACAAAGTATTTGAAAACGATATCCTGACATTCAAGTAGACGAGACGACAAAATTATTTGCAATCACCTGTTGTGTCGTTTAGTTTCGCCCCGCTAAAGGACTGGAGGAAAGACTATGGCAAAGGCACAAGCATTCGGAGATAAAGTTCGCGGTAAGATTCGTACCCATAAGAAAATGGTACGATATATACTTCCCCTCAAAAAAGATAAAAGTTCATCCCTTCGTTTCAGAGAAGGAATGTTAGCTGTTCCTGAGGAAAAAGAGCACGCTGATTATATCAATGAGCAAATGGATTCATTGATTAAATAAGCTTCTCTCTAGATTACAATTTCCGAAACGCTCCTTAATGGAGCGTTTCTTTTTTATAGCCAACCGATTACATTTTCGCCCTATGGATCAAGCTCAAGCCCTGGCTCGAATTCACGAGCTGACTGCACTACTCAATGATCATAACCATCGCTATTATGTGCTGGATGATCCTACTGTTTCTGATGCTGCCTATGATGAGCTGCTCCGAGAACTCCAAACACTGGAAGCTCAATTCCCAGAACTAAAACTTCAGGATTCCCCAACACAACGTATCGGTAGTACTCCCCTATCGGGCTTCGAGCCCCTTACACATAGCACCCCCATGCTCTCACTGGCCAATGCCATGGATGAGCAGGAGTTGGTGGACTTTGACGCCCGTATCCGCAAAGATTTGGAAGTGGAACAAGTGGATTATGTTGTGGAGCTGAAGCTGGATGGTCTGGGTGTGGAACTGGTTTATGTGGATGGTGTTTTCACAGCGGGCTCAACTCGTGGTGATGGGTTCACCGGTGAAAATATTACTCAAAACTTGAAAACCTTGAAATCATTACCCCTGAGGCTGAGAGACGATAGCCGTTCCATTCCGCCCTATCTTGAAGTCCGGGGTGAAGTTTTTATGGGGCATACCGATTTTGAAGCCTTGAATCAACGCCAGTTGGAATCTGAAAAGCAGCCCTTTGCCAACCCACGCAACGCAGCAGCCGGTAGCCTACGACAGCTGGATTCACGAATTACATCCAGCCGCAATCTTTTAATTAATCTATACTCACCGGGACGGATTGATGAGTTTTCAGTGGATACACACCTGGATTTCATTCAGGCATTAAAAGACTGGGGCTTCCCGGTTAATGATAGTTTTAAACAGTGCTCTAATATTGAGAGTGTTTTCGAATTTCATAAGCAAATGGAATCTGATCGAGAGTCACTTTCATATGATATAGATGGTACAGTTACCAAGGTCAATGACCTGTCCTTTCAGGATCAGTTGGGTATCAGAAGCCGGTCACCTCGTTGGGCCATTGCTGGAAAATTCAAGGCACGCCAGGAAGTTACCAAAATTTTGAGTATCGAGCCCAGTGTTGGCAGGACTGGTGCGATTACCCCTGTGGCCAACCTCGAGCCTGTCCATCTGGGCGGTGTAATGGTCGCAAGAGCTACCTTACACAACCAGGATGAAGTTGATCGTAAAGACATCAGGGTGGGTGATACTGTAGTGGTACAACGCGCTGGCGATGTGATTCCTGAAGTGGTGAAAGCCATTCTCGAGAAACGACCTGCAGATTCTCAGCCCTATTTTATTCCTGACAAATGCCCGGCTTGTGAGGGACATGTCATCCGTCTGGAAGGTGAAGCCAAACATTATTGCCAGAACATATCCTGCCCTGCACAGATAAAGGGGCGAATCGAACACTTTGTTGCCAAGCGGTGCCTGGATATGGATGGATTTGGAACCAAGCTTGTCGCCCAATTGGTAGATAGTGAACTTATTAGCAGTATTGCAGATATTTACGCACTCAGCGTTGAGCAGTTGGCCGATCTGGAACGGATGGCTGAAAAGTCAGCCATTAATATTGTGGAAGCTGTCCAACAGAGTAAGTCAGTAGATTTGTGGCGCTTGATTCATGGCCTTGGTATCAGAAATGTCGGTGAACATATTTCCAAAGTCATCGCAGATAAGTATGGATCACTGACCGCCCTCAGTGAAGCCACGGTTGAGGATCTTGAATCCACTCACGAAGTGGGTCCAATTGTTGCACGAGGTGTACTTGAATTTTTCAATGAACCAGACAATCTGGAAATTATCCAAAAATTGGCCAGCTATGGCCTGGATCCTCATAAGGATGTGTCGGTAGCAACTGAAGGAAAATTTGCAGGTCTTGCTTTTGTTTTTACAGGTAAGCTCGAGCTTTACAACCGTGATTCAGCACGTGAAGTTGTAGAATCTCTGGGTGGCGCTACTGCCAACACGATCAGTAAAAAGACTGATTATCTGGTAGCGGGCCCCGGAGCTGGTTCAAAGCTGGAGAAGGCTGGAAAATTGAGAATCAAGATACTGACAGAAGCAGAGTTTCAGAGTATGGTAGGAGCGGAATAGATGTTTAAGAAAATATTGATCGCCAACCGAGGTGAGATTGCTTTACGTGTAATGCGTACCTGCCGGGAAATGGGTATTGAAGTTGTGGCTGTCTATTCAGCAGCCGACCGAACCGCCCCACATGTCCTATTCGCTGATGAAGCCTATTTCATTGGTTCAGCAGCCTCCAGCGATAGTTATCTGAAATACGAAAAGATTTTGGAAGTTGCCCAGGCATCCCATTC
Organism: Fidelibacterota bacterium; assembly: GCA_016844955.1. GTDB lineage: Bacteria > Fidelibacterota > UBA8477 > UBA8477 > JABMPR01 > JABMPR01. The sequence continues at coordinate 24,779 of JAERTH010000050.1, forward strand.
CGATGCCATTCACCCTGGATATGGGTTTCTTTCAGAAAATACAGAATTTGCTCAGAAGGTTTCTGAAGCAGGAATCGTGTTTATCGGTCCTCCAGCTGACGCCATCAAGACCATGGGCGACAAAACCATGGCTCGTCAATCCATGTTACTTACTGATGTGCCTGTGGTGCCCGGTACTGAAGATCCTATCGAAGATGTGGAAAAAGCTTTGAGTGTTGCCAAAGAAATTGGGTTTCCAGTTCTGATAAAGGCGGCCGGTGGTGGCGGCGGTAAGGGCATGCGTATTGTCGATTCTGCGGAGGCATTTGAATCGGCCGTGGGTAAAGCCCAACGAGAATCACAATCAGCTTTTGGTGATGGTCGTGTCTATATAGAAAAATATCTGGAAGAACCCCACCACATTGAATTTCAGGTTATTGCTGATACACATGGGAATGTCATTCACCTTAATGAACGAGAGTGCTCTATTCAGCGTCGCTATCAAAAGGTGATCGAAGAATCTCCCAGCCCATTTATTCATGCTGAGCTCCGTGAGCAAATGGGTAAAGCAGCTGTTGAGACAGCCCGAAGCTGCAACTACGTGGGCGCTGGGACCGTTGAGTTTCTGGTGGATAAATATAAGCATTTTTACTTCCTGGAAATGAATACCCGCCTACAGGTGGAGCACCCTGTTACTGAGATGGTCACCGGTATAGATCTGGTTGCTGAGCAAATTCGCATTGCGGAAGGAAAACCTCTTTCACTAAAACAATCAGACGTGAGCGTTTCAGGTCATGCAGTGGAATGCCGGATATATGCTGAAGATGCAGCAAATGACTTTGTACCATCAACTGGCACAATATCCATGCTACAAATACCAGATGGCCCGGGCACCCGCTTTGATGGAGCGATCCGGCAGGGTATGGAAGTCACGCCATATTATGACCCCATGCTTGGTAAGTTGATTTGCTGGGCAAAGGATCGTGATTCAGCTTTGAACCGAAGTGAAAGAGCGCTAAGAGAGTTTTATATTGGTGGCATTGAAACCACCATTCAGTTTTGCCGCTCAGTTATCGGACATCCCCAATTTCGGCAGGGCCCTTATGACACTCATTTTTATGCGCTACACAAAGAGGAGCTGCACACTGAGCTCTCAACTGCCACAGATGAGGTCATGTTGGTTGCCGGTGGGACGCTGCACACACATCAGGATCGGATGAAACACTCATCTCAAAAAGCAGGAGCCGGCGAATCTTCCCGATCCAACTGGGTTTCGGCTCAAATGGGGAGGCAAAAGCAATGAAATATGAGATTAACTCAGGCGCGCACTCCCTACAGGTTGACTTCCAATCAGAAGCTGGTCGACTCATCATCAACACGGATGATGCAAGCTTGAATCTTGAAGCCGTTGAAGTTCAGCCAGGTGTTTATAGTGTAATTATGAACAATCGGTCCTTTGTTGTGGGGGTGGCCTGCAATGGTGAAAACCGGGTGAATGTAAATGGTACTCCCATCTCGTTGGAATTGTTGGATGCTGTACATCTGCATCTGCGGGAATTGGGCTGGGATTCACTCAAAGAAGTTAAAGCCGGTTTGATAAGCGCTCAGATTCCGGGGTTGATAACGAAAATTTTTCGGGGAGTTGGGGATGAAATTGTTGAGGGTGATCCACTATTTCTGATTGAAGCCATGAAGATGGAAAATGAGATCAAAGCACCGGTTTCCGGAATCATCCAGAAAATCAGTGTCTCTGAGGGTCAAACTGTTGAAAAGGGAACAAACATCATTGAGATCGGGTAAGCGGAAGAAGTAAGAAGAATTGAACTGAAAATCGAAATATGGAAAATATATGTTAGGTAGAATGTTTGGAGCAGGATTGGGATGGGCTTTTGCTGGTCCCATCGGCGGATTAATCGGATGGTGGCTTGGTGGACAAGTCGATATAGATACAGGTAGACCGCAAACTGGTGGCACTAGAAGTTCACCTCAGACCCGACCAGGGGATTTCGCTATTGCGCTGTTGGTATTGGTTGCCGCCGTGATGAAGGCTGATGGCAAGGTCGTCAAATCTGAGCTGGACTACGTCAAGCAATTTCTTGTTAAAAGTTTTGGACAGGCAAATGCTCAGGAAATGCTGGTACTGCTCAAGAATCTGCTGGAGCAGGATTATTATATCTATGAGATAGCTGATCAGATCAATCGCCACATGAACAAGGCTGAAAAGCTGCAATTGATTCATGTGTTGTTTGGAATCAGCCAGGCCGATGGTCATGTTGACAACAGGGAAATTGAACTGATACAGGAAATTGGTCAACATCTTAAGATAGACCGCAATGATGTTGATGCCATTCTGGCAATCTTTGTGAAGGATAGCAATTCATCCTACAAAATCTTGGAGATTGATGCTTCTTCCAGTGATCAGGAGGTCAAAAAGGCCTACCGCTCCATGGCTGCACGTTTCCATCCAGATAAAGTTCAGCACCTGGGACCCGATTTTCAGAAAATGGCCGAAGAAAAATTCAAAGCCATTAACGGCGCCTATCAGGAGATCAAGACCGAACGAGGCATATAGAGGTTTTCATGACCAACACCGGGGAAAAAGCTGGGACCTATCCATTCACTCGCGGTATTTACAGTGAAATGTACAAATCGCGTAAATGGACCATGCGCCAGTATGCAGGTTTCTCAAGTGCCAAAGATTCAAATACGCGATATCGCTATTTATTGGATCAAGGGCAGACCGGCTTATCTGTAGCTTTTGATTTACCCACACAGATAGGCTATGATTCTGATGATCCTCTCTCTGCAGGTGAAATCGGCAAGGTTGGAGTCCCCATTGATACCCTGGCTGATATGGAAACCCTTTTTGATGGGATTCCACTGGACAAGGTATCTACGTCTATGACCATCAATTCCACGGCGGCTATTCTGCTGGCCATGTATCAAGTGGTGGCAGAAAAGCAGGGAGTCAGCAAAGAGCAGTTGCGTGGTACCATTCAGAATGATGTTCTCAAGGAATACATTGCCCGTGGTACTTACATTTATCCCCCAAAACCCTCCTTGCGGCTCATCACGGATGTGTTTTCCTATTGCAACGAGCACATCCCTAATTGGAATACCATCTCCATTTCAGGGTATCATATCCGGGAAGCAGGATCGACGGCGGCCCAGGAACTGGCTTTCACTTTTGCCAATGGAATTGCCTATGTGGAAGCCGCTCTGGCAGCTGGACTTGATGTGGATAAATTTGGTGCACGGCTCTCGTTTTTCTGGAACGCCCATAATGATCTTTTGGAGGAAGTTGCCAAATTCAGAGCCTCAAGACGCATTTGGGCCAAGATCATGAAGGAACGTTTTGGTGCAAGCAATCCCAAAGCCATGATGTGCCGATTTCATACCCAAACTGGTGGCTCAACGCTCACGGCCCAGCAAATCGACAACAATGTCGTTCGTGTGACGCTACAGGCTCTGGCAGCAGTGCTGGGTGGGACTCAATCACTACATACAAATTCCCGGGATGAAGCCCTGGCCCTGCCCACGGAAGATTCTGTGCGATTGGCCCTGAGAACGCAACAGGTTATCGGGTTTGAGAGTGGAGTAACTGAACATGTAGACCCCCTTGCTGGTTCAGAAGTTATTGAACGCCTCACTGACAAACTGGAAGCTGAGGTGTTTGCATATATCCAGAAGGTTGATGATATGGGCGGGGCAGTCAAAGCCATCGAATTGGGCTATTTTCAAAATGAAATTGGTACCAGTGCCTATGAGTATCAGCAGGAGATCGAGAAACAGAGTCGTGTCATTGTGGGGATGAATCAATTCATTTTGGATGAAGATGTCCAACCTGAGACTTTGGAAGTTGGCGAAAAAGCCTCCCAGGAGCAATTGGCTCAACTCAATCATATTAAATCCAGTAGAGACCAGACCACGGTCCATAAGGCATTGATCGAATTGCGCAAAGCAGCCTCCACTCCGGATGAAAATCTCTACCCCTATATATTATCAGCGGTACGAGGCTATGCCTCTATTGGTGAAATTGCCAATACCCTGCGTGATGTATTTGGCGAATACAATGGTAGTTAAGCGATACAGAGAATGTGCCCCCGTCTGATCACACATCCTGATCTGGATGATGCTCTCTATTTAGAAGTTGTAGATTCAACAAACCTGGAAGCTCAACGCTTACGATCCACCTATGCTGGACGTAACCTGCTTATTGTTAGCAGCTCTCAATCAGCAGGAAAAGGGCAGTATGGTCGTCGCTGGGAGTCTGCTGCGGGACTTGGACTATGGGCAACACTCTTTCTTGGAAGATCCAGATTGCTGACTCAGGATTTGCATTTGCTGTCACTCTATACTGGTATCATTGTCTCTAAAACATTAGGCCACCTCACAGACATGCAGTTCAAGCTCAAATGGCCCAATGATATTATGATTGGCTCCAGAAAATGTGCTGGAATTCTAACAGAGGTTCAGTGGCAGGGAGAATCCATAAATTCTGCCATTGTTGGAATTGGTATTAACCTCAAGCACAGCCCCTCAGATTTTCCACCTGACATTCAGGATACAGCAACCTCACTTCAGATGGAAGGCTGGCCCCAGCCTGATCGTGACCAGATTTTGATTCATCTATTGGGAGATTTTTTTGGGAGTTGGTCCATGATGAATCAGCCTGAAGCATTGGTAGGGCTCTGGAATCAAAATGCCTATCAGATGAATCGAATGGTCAACTGGCGTAGTGGCGAAGATTGTTTTAAGGGCAGGTTCCTGGGAATCAATGACCGCGGGGAAGCACGCTTGAGTGTAGGGAATGAATTGCGAGAATTTGGAGCCGGTGAATTGCAGCAGCTGAAGGGCTAAACAATATCCAGAGAGCGAATCACCTGCTTGACCAGGCGACTATCCTGCATCACATAAAAATGTAAATTTTCCACCCCATTATTGAGCAAGTCTTCACATTGACTGATGGCATGAGCTACCCCAATCTCGGTTCGTTCGTGCTGACTCTCAGCGGCTTCAAACGCACGTACTACATCATCAGGAATATTGACTGAAAAGGCGTTGGGCAGCTTGTGCAGTTGATTTTTTCTGGTTAGTAACTTCAGACCAGGAATAATCGGAACATTAATGCCCTGTTTTCGACATTCCTTTGAAAAAGCATAGAAGTCTTCGTTTTGGAAAAACATCTGAGTAACTATGTATTGTGCGCCAGCATCCACTTTTTGTTTCAAGTAACGAATATCTGCTTCAATACTGGGTGAATCAGGATGTTTCTCAGGATAACCACCTACACCGATACAAAAATCTGACTCATCAGCATCCAGAATGTCTTCCTGATATTTTCCACGATTCATATTGCTGATTTGCTTAACTAGTTCCAGGGAATGCTCATTGGACTCACGACCAACCAGATGCGCTTTCTTATACTGAGGCTGATCCCCTCGGATTGCCAGCACATTGTCTATGCCTAGATAATTAAGCTCTATGAGGGCATCTTCTGTTTCCTGCCTGGAAAATCCATGGCATAACAGGTGAGGCACAGCTTCAAGTTTATAGCGATACTTTATGGCAGCACATAAACCGATGGTTCCAGGGCGCTTGCGCTTGATATGTCTGGTAAAAGTGCCGTTTTCCTGTTCAATAAAATATGAATCAGCGGCATGGCTGGTTACATCAATGAAAGGTGGTTTGAACTCGATGAGTTCATCGATAATATCATATATTTCTCGGGCACTGCGACCGCGATTGGGTGGTATAATTTCAAAACTCACGAAGGGAGTTTTAGCTTCGTTGATTATATCATTAATTTTCATGTCAGTATAATAGGATAAGAATGACTGGGGTGTTATAATTTTGTCAGCTGAGGTTACTCCTTATTGGCTACCCCAGATATTTCTCTAACATCTGTTTCAATTGGACAATGGTGTAAGGTTTTGAGATGTAGTCAGAAAACCCGGCTTCCTCAAGCGTATCCAATTTGTCCTTGGAAAATGCGGTTACTGCAACCATAGGTATTTCCTTAAATCGGGACTCCTCTTTCAGAGCGGCCCCCAGCTCCAGTCCACTGATGCCTGGTCCCAGAGCAATATCCAGGAGCATGATATCGGCTGTCCTGTCCTTCATGAGCTCCAAAGCTTGTTCACCTGTTTCTGCTGCATGAGATTGATACTCAAGTTTCTTTAATAGCAGCAAAAGGTATTGCCTGGATGCAAAATCATCTTCAACAACCAATACGGTCTTTAATTCACCCATTTTACTAGACCTCTCCTGTTTCGTTTATTTGGTCACTACTTGGTCTTGATTTTGGTAGGTTCATGTAAAAAATGTTACCTTTGGGATCGTTAGCCTCTACGCCTACCTCTGCTCCATGAGCTTCAGCAATGCGTTTTACGATGGCTAATCCCAACCCACTCCCCCGCATTTTTCCATTCTCAAGTTGAACACTCCGCTGGAAAATGGCGATTTGATCTTCAGCGTGAATGGTATTCCCCATATCGCTAACTGTAAACCGTATTTCATGCTCAAATTCCTCCAGTGTTACTTTTACTTCCTGCCCCTCAGGTGCATATTTCAGAGCATTGCTCAGGTAATTCCTGAATATCTCAGCTATAATCGGATTCACGGTGCAAATGAGATCAGTAACTATGGAAATTTTAAGTGGCTTTTGTTTGCTCAAGAAACCTGGCTTAAACTCTTCGGTAAGTTCAAGTGCAAGCTCACTCAGATCGAGTGACTCCATAGCGATTCTTTCACCCAGGGTTACCCTGGCCAAAGCCGTTGTATTGGCAATAACCTTCAATAAGGCATCAGAGCTATCCTTAATTAACTGCACTTCCTCGCTGACCTGGTCTTCCATAGTCAATATTTCAGCTACACTGGATATTACTCCAGCCGGATTTTTGAGATCGTGTGAGAGAATATCCAGAAGCAGGGCTTTTATATTATTGGAATCACTTAACTGGGAAGCAAGTTGACGATGCCTGGCTTCAGAATCGCGAAGTTTTGCATCCTCAATATTGATTTTTATAGTAATGGCGATTTGATCCGATACAAAGCCCAGCATGCTTTTGTCACTCTCACTATAGACCACATCTTTTGAGTAACTTTGAACCGCCATCACGCCAATGGGTTTTCCTTCAACTATCAGAGGAGATCCCAACCACTGTTCTGAGGGTGTACCCAGTAGGTCGATTTTACCCTCCTTATTCATGGCATAGAAGTTTTCCTTACTGACCAGAATGGGTTGAGCACTTTTCAGAACATAAGCTGAGATTCCTCTTTCGCCTTGGACTGGATCAGGTGGCGCCGAATCAAATTCATCATGGTAATAGGGATATGTAAACTCATCGCGTTCTTCATTATATAATGCAACGTAAAAATTTCGGGTATCCAACACCGCGCTTAAACTGTGTTGAATGGCCTCAAACAGTTCGGGAAGCTCCTTGATCTTGTTGGTTAACTCTCCGATCTCATACATCACTTCTTTAGCACGCAAAGTTTGATTTTGTTGGGTAACATCTTTAAGTAGAATAATACCACCATGAATATGATCAGTCCCTGAGACGAGTCGCTCAAAGGCAGCATCCACCTCTACCTTTTTTCCCTGGACATCGAGGAAGCCCGAATACTCAGAGTCCTGCCCCTGAAGTGCCGCTTCAATTGAAGGGATGATTGGGGTCATTTCATCATGGTCATAAATATTTCTACTTTCCTGGGGTGGAAATTCAAAGCTGAATAGTGAGGCTGCTTCCAGATTCCAATCTGTGATAACACCTTTTGAACTGTACCGGAGTAAACAGGCGGGCGACTTATCAAAGATAGTTCTGAACTTTATTTCAGAATCTTCAACAATTTTGTGAGCCTCTGCCAATTGAGCATTCGATTTAATTCTGGAGTAGGAAAAGAAGCCTGCCAGGATACTAATAGCGATAATTACTAACTGGGAAACAAGACGCGTGAAATCCGTTGTTATTTCCTGGGATGATCCTGGCACAATCTGTAACTCCCAGGATTGACCAAGAATGGTAAAGTTGTGGCGCCCTATTGCCACAGGATTCTCAAAGTTCTTTGATTCACCCCTTAGATATGCCTGGGTACCAGAAAGGAGAACCGTATAGTTAAACGCTCTCACCGAATTGCCAAAACATTGTAGAATCAATTCTTCAACCCGGAATACCCCATTTATATAGCCAGCAATATTATCATCTATGGTGATAGGTAGATAAAACGCAACGCCTACGCCTCCCTGAACCAGTTCGATAAGTGGTGTCCCCGTATCAATTTGATACAGGTGGCTTCGACTAAAAGCCTGGGCAGCGCCCTTGGCTGCCTGCTCTACCAGATTTACACCCATGGCCGGCTGGTTTGTACTCAGCGGAGTAATCCATTGAATAATACCGTTTTCATCGATCCAATTAATCGCCTGAAACCCGGGCAACTCATGCTGGATCAGCAAGGCTCTTGTTCGGAAATCAGATTCCTTCAAAAGCGGCTGATGTTCCATCCGCTCTCTAAGGAAATCTAGGCGGGTCAAGCGTGTATTAATAAACTCGTGTAACCTGATGCCGACTTGTTCAGCCGTAATTTGGATTTTTATATCAAGTTTTTCACTTTCCTGGTTCTGAACATAGATGAGCGCGAGATTGCCACCAATTGCAACAGCAATTACAAGGGCAATTGGGATGAATATAATTCTATTCAGTTTCATGTAGTTTCTTGCTCAATCCCCTTTCGAAATGTGCAAGGCTGACGATAACCAATTTTTACGGCTACCGAAAGAAAAATCAGAGGCAATTTACCTCAACTCTCAGTCCAAGGCGTTTACTTCAGGATTATCGTCCCGTTTAAGCATATCATTAAGTTCTTTTTGGGTATTTATCTGTCTATTGAGGGGTCAAAAAAAAAGATCTACTTGAAAACAGCATTGAGTTATATGCAGATGCAGTGGTCTTGAATTGCCAGCCGTATGGTACAGGATGCCCCATGCACTGATATCTGAGATTAGCTTAAGAAATGATGAGTCACATCATGAGTGATTGATTAAAAGTTGAGAACCTTGTTAACTTTAATGAGAAAAATATTGTCGGCATCCAGGTCAATTAGAGAACCCAGATCATCAGCAGGGTCAAATTTCCACTTGGGATCATAGGCAGAAGCCCCTCGGGACCAGACCAGATAAATGACTGAACCAGGTGAGTACTCCCATCGCAAAACCATATTGGAGGTCAACTCGCTATAGTTGAAATCTGAATACACATATGAAACTGGCCAGTAGTCTATGGTACCATCCTGATCCAGGTCTGCGCTTTCCAGAGCTCCAGAGCCATCAAACGACATGGAATTGACAGGCAATGCAGTAAAACGATTATCAAAGTCTCTGGCCGTGTTATCCGCTACTTCCCTGATGTTTAAATAGTCAGCACCCATGATGAAGGCCTGGACATAAGCTTGTAATGACAAAGTAGTACTCAGGGTAACATCAGCTCTAAAAGTGAGTGTGGTCTGAGCTAATTTCAGATCCGAGAAAATGTAATGGGAGTTATCCGTTGAATCCTTCATCTCGGTTATCCAGGCCCAGGTGTCATCCATAAAATGGAAATTGGGTCCTAATGATAAGGATACATTTTTCCTGGGTCTAAACCTGAGGTAGGGAGAAAGATTGAAACTATGCACATCATCCAAGCTGTAAAAATAGCTACTGGAAAGATGAGCGCTAAAATTTTGTCGTGAATCAGATCCAATATTGCCCCAGGCGTTTATGTTGTCTGAGATCTGAATTGAGGGTCCACCGTGCAGATGAAAAGCGTTGACTCCACCTCTATTCATGTTCACACCGGCACTGACAGTCCAATTATTAGTCAGGGTGGCATGGCCATTCACATTGCCCCCCACGCCTTTAAATTCAGCTCCAAAGGTCCAATTTGCCCACTGGTTAAAATTCAAGCTATAGTTGAGGAATATTTCACCAGGTTCCCAGTGTCTGTAACCTACCCAGATGAACTCATTGATATTGTCTACTGAACGCATGAAGCCAAGGTCATTTACCTCCAATCCTGGGCTGGTGGCCAGCAGGCCAGAGAAGATACTGACTTTCCCTTCAGATTTCCCCATGATAAACTTGCCACCCATGCCTGTGAGTGAGGTGGCACTTGAGTCCACTGACAAGTGTGGAGCATCAGGGCGTTGAAAGTAACGTGCGGGATGAATTTGTGTATTTAGGATGGCTTCTTCGCTACCAATCACGTGACTCACTGCCAAGGCAGATTCAATTGAATATACTCTATCTCCAAATCGATGGCTAAAATCCAAACCACCCGTGTAGGCTTTTTCTCTGAGCCATTCCATGTTTGTGCCGTCCAAGGACCTGGTGGTTGATGTAAATATTCCACCCAGTGTTGTGAGACCATCCTGATAATCCTGTTGAATTCTGGTCAATATATAAGTAGTAGCTGGTTCAATGATATTGCTTGAAGTGTGGCCATCTGCATAGTGCACGATGGCTTCCTCTTCAGCAGTGGCGGCAGACATAATGCCAATGGAAAGCCCATTATCCAGCTTACCTGTAAACTTTCCCGCTGCTATGATCCGGGTAAATTCCGGAGCGTCTACAGAGGTAACATCTTCGCCATCATAAACGGGTCTGCCATGGGGAGCACGTCCAATGCGTCTTGAGTAAAATAGTGTATTGGATGAATTATCACCATCTCCAAACCCCATTGAAAAATTGAGAATATTCCCACCTTCCATGAAAAAGGGTCGTTGCTCGCGAAAATAGCTCTCAAATTCTGTAAGGTTGAATTCCGCTGGATCCGCTTCGACTTGCCCAAAATCTGGATTGACTGTCCCACTGAAGGTCAGTCCCAGGTCGAAGTTCTTTCTAATATCAACACCGATATTGCCAGCATTTTCATAAGCATCAGAATTACTGAAATCAGCATCATTTACCCCCACTTGGCCCATCAGGTACGGGGTCATATAGATGGGTTGAACTGCTTGGACCTCTTTTAAACCATCGAGTTGTCCATAGTTGGAAACAAAACCTGTCTCTTCATGTGACCAATGGCTCCAGATAGCCAGTTCATTGTCATTTCTGGGTAATTCCCGGTAGACATTAAATCCCCAGATAAGATTTTCGGCACTGTTAAATCGTAATTCTCTAAATGGAATTGCAAATTCAGCGGACCAGCCCAAATTGTCGATGCTTACAGCTCCATCCCAAACAGCGTTCCAGTCAAAGTCTGCATCAGTATCATCAAAGCGTCTTAAATCCTGCTTAACACCTGCAGCATTCAATCCAAACTCAAAAGCAGTGCGGTGATCATTATAGCTATCAATGGATATGTACACCCAGTCCGAGGGTGAGGATTCATCCCGCCGAGTCAAAATTCCATGTATAAGTTCGGGTTGATTGTCATAAGCTCTGATAGCCACGTAGAGCTGCTCTTCATCGTAGCAAACTGCAAACTCAGTTTTTTGGCTGGAGGGTGCGCCATCTTCGGGATTGCGTTGTAGAAAATCTCCCTGCCAGGAGATGTCTTGCCAGATTTTATCCTGGAGCTGTCCGTCTATTTTTATTTCCGAATCGTTGATCCGAAAGGCTGAAACACGTTGATCCGGCTCGTTCGCTTGCATCTGGGGTGCTCCCAGGATAAATCCAGGTACAAGAATCCACGAAAGAATTGTTTGAACGCGCATATGTTTCATTCCTTTTCATGGGAGTCAGAGGCAGATAATTATTGGTTCCTGACCTCCGCATTTTTTATTTCACCCAGCACTTTTCCACCGTTGGCCAAATAGACGATAACATTTGTGTCAGGTTCTTTTACTAGAATTGAGCCTTTGACTACAGAATTCATATCAACAATTATTTTGAGTTTCCCGGGATTGTGGAAAAGTGAGCTCGACTTGCGGTTAATTATTATATCACCATCAATCATGGCCTCATTGTAAAGAGAAATGTCACCGGATACTGTTTCCAGAGATCCGCGTAGTCTTGCGTCATCCAGCTCGATGTCCCCACTCACTGTGGAAATATTTTCATGAACATTTGAGCCCAGGTCGCAAACAATATCCCCGCTTACTGTCTCAAGGGAGCCCTTGATGCTGCCCTTCTCATAGATGTGTATATCACCACTTACGCTTTCCAAATCCGCTGTTCTGGCGCCTTTTCCAATGGAGATGTCTCCACTGACCACATTGATACTTTGAACCCTGGCTTTGTTTCCTACAGCGATATCACCACTGACAGTCGATATTCCAGATTTAATCTCCGCATCATTTCCGATGACCACATCACCACTAACACTTGATATGGCTTTTGATACCCGCTCTCCCTTGACAATGTGTATATCGCCACTCACTGTGGACTGCGCAAAGGACAGGGAACCAAGACCCACCAAAATCAGATAAATGATAATATTTGAATTTCTTTTCATTGTGTACCCCATGATTTACGCTCCTTCGCTAAATATTTTTGGCAACTTTCGACTATCGGTCACTGCTATCGATAAATGGCAACTACAAAATTGTCGTCAAATGTCGGGGATATTCAAACCAATCTCATGCCAGCGGTTCACCCATTACGATACCATGTTAATTATATTGCATTTATATCTGTATTCATGAACATATTCGCGAATGAGATCAAAACAAACATATCATATTTACATACTACCATTTAAAATTGATATAACGCAAACCCATCCTACTGACAATCTCACCCAAAAACCATCACTGGCTCAAGAATTTGAATTAACCTGCGATGATGGTGAGTAGGATGCATCTATGTTCTTCCTTATAGACGTAGATCTCTCCTGTGGGAAGACATTTCCGTGACAGGTGGAAAAATGACTGGCGATTATTATTCGAATAAGAATTGATAATCCTGATTCGGGGACTATCAATACAGATAGATTCTGATTATATTAGTATAAAGTGAAAAAAAATATTGGGAGCTTTTTTGTGCGAGTACTCGTAGCAGAAGATGATTTGACGATACGTACCTGGCTAAAGGTTAAACTTCAAAAGTGGGGTTACGATATTGATCTGGCTGCAGATGGTGTTCAAGCTTATGACTTATATCAGGAATATAAGCATAGTCTCGTACTCGTAGATTGGATAATGCCCAGGATGGATGGCATCGAATTAATTCGAAAGATTCGTGAAGACAGCAGCATTGGCAAGACCTATATCATCATTATCACAGCAAAACAAACGGGTGATGACCTGATCTCTGGTGTAGAAGCTGGGGCGGATGATTATATCATCAAGCCCGTAGAGAGTGATGAATTACATGCCAGAATAATTGCAGCCGAACGAATTCTTTCACTTGAGCTCGAGCTCCAAAAGCGCAATGAAAGTCTTGAATACGCAAACATGCAGATGAAACAGGATATGGCAGTTGCTGCCCGCATTCAACAATCCTTTTTACCTCACGAAGTTCCCCAGTTTGAAAAAGTAGCCTTCGAATGGGGCCTACTGCCCTGCGATGAACTGGCTGGAGATGCCTTAAATGTGATTCAGTTGGATGACACACATGTCGGCTTTTACCTGCTGGATGTGAGTGGCCATGGGGTGGCAGCAGCATTATTGGCTATGACCCTAATCCACACACTTTCTGCTGACAAGCCCAACTCAGTCCTATTCCAAAGCACAGGTGAAATAGACAAGTCGTACCAGATTTGCCCACCCTCGGAGCTTGCCTCACGACTTAATAATCAGTTCCCCATGGATGATATTATTGGACAATATTTTACCTTTGTCTATGGCATTCTTGACATGCTGACCATGCGTGTCAACTATACTTCAGCTGGTCATCCTGGACCGGTGGTTATACCTGCTCAAGGTGAAGCTCGGTCTTACCCCTCAACTGGGATGCCTGTGGGTTTTATTCCAAACAGCCTTTATGAAGAAAAGGAAATTCAAATGGTTTCGGGAGATCGTCTCTTCTTTTTCTCCGATGGGATTCCTGAATCTACCAATAAATATGATGAACAGTTTGGAAATGAACGACTGATGCGGATACTGCAGCAAAACCATGCAAAAATGACCTTGCGTGAAGTTATTGACAATCTAGCGGTTTCCGCCTTGAAATGGAATGGCCTTTCACCTATGACAGATGATGTTTCCATTGTAGGTCTTGAAATAAAATAATCACCTACTGCTTCATTTTCGATTCAACACCACCATTAAATAGTGTCCAAATTGCTTTACAACCTCCTCAGTCGTATGCTTGATGGCGATAATGAAGCTGGGAATATTTTTCCGCTTTTACGGTATTAATTGCTACGCGAAACTGATATTGTAGGAATGTTTCTCTAATTCTAATATATTTTTTCAAATCTACCCACACAGACAATTAGCACTGAATTCTCGCGCTTTGTCACAATCATTAGCGCAGAGCTCAGAAGCCTATCATGGCTCATATTACGTATGAATTTTCCTGCTCAACCACTCAAGATTTCCCAATCCCTGTCGATCATAGTTGTACCAGAGATTGGGAAGCTTGACTTAAGCTTTTGTTTTCAATGGCATGTAGTTTGAAAAATAATAACGGAAATTGGATACCGTGCAAAGATTTCTGGCGGTTATCCTCCTTGAAAAGAAGATAAGCTGGAGAACAAACCATGAGCACGACGCCCATCGTCATTACACCTGATTCAGACATCGTTGGCAACTCTACACACGATCTGAAAAAGGAATTTTCAAATTTGATTAAGGACGGGAAAGTAAATTTTAAGCTGGATCTGGCTAAGGTTAGCATGATTGATTCATTGGGAATCGGCGTACTTGTCGCAACCAGAAATTCAGTCCGACAATCAGACGGTGAATTTAGTATCGTAAATCTGTCTGAAGATCTTACCCAACTCTTTTCAAACATGAGGATCATTGAATTTTTGAATGTCAGCTGACATTATCACACGATGTGATTCTCATGATTAAACACTTAAACAATTACTCAGCGCTCGAATGGAAGTCTATTCCGGGTGCATACTTGTTTCTTCTGTCAAAATTGCCGAAGGTCCTGATGCCTACTCTATCAGGGATGGAAGAAGTATAATCAAATGGTCCGGAGGTAAACGTGACGCCCATTGAAAACGATGAAATTCTGGAATTGTTTCTGGAGGAATCCCTAGACAACATTGGTGGTCTTGAAACTGACTTTCTGGATATTGAGGAGGCAGGAGAAGACATCGATGATGATCTTGTTAACAAGGTTTTTCGTGCAATCCATTCAATCAAGGGTGGTGCCGGTTTTGTAGGGTTGGACAACATCAAAGAGTTGGCCCACAAAATGGAGAACATGCTCAACCTGGTCCGCAACCGTGAGCTGGTTCCCACCGGTGATATAATTAGTGTACTGCTCACCGGAACTGATCGCCTATCACATCTTCTGGACAATGCCGTCAACAGCAATGAGATTGAAATTTCAGATATCCTCGAACAGTTGGATAACAGTCTGACAAATGATGGTGATATTCCCAGTGTTGCATCAGATGAAACCATAAGCATAAAAATTCCCAATTCTGACGAAGCCTTGAGTTTACCGGCCATGGACCTTAACCAATATAAAAAGGGTGGGAATGAGATTTACTACGCCACTTTTGACATGGTTAGAGATATCGAGCGCAAAGGGCGCAACTACCTTGCCTTTGTAAAAGAGCTGGAAGATACTGGAACCATAATTGAACAGTATCTCAACCCTACAGCTGTAGGTACGCTTGAAGACATGGGCGATGAAATTATTCTGCCTATGAGTGTCATTTTTGCCACTATTGTGGGCCCCGATATTATCGACTCTATAATGGAGCTACCCCCAGAACGAATTTTCCAACTGGATGAGAACAATGTTTTGCATCCCCTGGGAAGTGAAGATGCTACAACAGCGACAGCACCAGCAACACCAGTACCTGTAGCTGAATCTGAACCTTCACCAGAACCAGAAGCAGCAGCACCAGCTCCACCGGCACCTAAAAAAGCTGCAAGCAAAACCAAATCTCCTGCTGGAAAATCATCCAAAGCTCCCACCAAGACTCCCAATGTTCAAGCTGGAAGTTTGCGCGTGAATATTACGGTTTTGGATGAGCTCATGACGCTGGCGGGTGAATTGGTTCTGACCCGAAATCAACTTATCCAATCCATTGGCAGCAATGATAAAGACCAAATTGATAAAGCCAGTCAACGTGTAGATCTGGTCACTTCTGAAATTCAAGCTGCTATCATGAACACAAGAATGCAGCCCATAGGAACCGTATTCAATAAGTTTAAACGCATTGTCCACGATATGTCCAAGGATCTCAATAAGGAAATTGACCTGGAGATCGAAGGCAAAGATGTTGAACTGGATAAGACAATCATCGAATCTATTGCCGATCCAATGACCCACCTGGTTAGAAACTCTGTGGATCATGGAATTGAAATGCCGGATATTCGTCGTCAGGCTGGTAAACCGTTACCCGCTCATGTGCATTTGAACGCCTACCATGAGGCTGGTCAGGTCATCATCGAAATCAAGGATGATGGAGGTGGTATCGATCCTAAAAAGATCGCCACCAAACTGATTGAAAAAGGTCTCAACACCGAAAACGAAGTCAAAGAAATGTCAGACAGTGAGTTGATCAAAATGATCCTCAAGCCTGGTTTTTCCCTGGCTAAAGAAGTAACTGATATATCAGGCCGCGGTGTGGGGATGGATGTGGTTAACTCCAACCTCACCAAATTGGGTGGCACCATCGATATTGATTCTGTTGTGGGTGTGGGAACAACCATCCGGGTTAAACTACCGCTCACTTTGGCCATTATCCCCAGTCTTATAGCGGCTTCTGGCAATGAACGTTTCACTATTCCTCAAGTCAATCTGGTTGAATTAGTGCGTATCCCACCAGAACAGGTTAAGTCCCGTATTGAGAAAGTTGACAATGCCAGTGTTATTAGACTTAGAAATGAGCTCCTCCCCCTCCTGCGATTAAACGAGGTGCTGGGCATGCCTAAAATGTTTGTGGGTCCCTCTGGTGAATTGCAAGAGGACAAGCGCGAGATCATCCATGATCGGCGCTCTAAATCTGTGGATGATTTCCTGACTGAAGAACAATTATTAGAACAGGAGGCCGAGAAGCGCTTACAGGAGGAAGGACGACGGTCATCAAGTGAGAGTGCCGTGAACATCATCGTGGTTAACGCTGGTGACATTAACTACGGTATTGTTGTGGATTCACTGCTTGATTCAGAAGAAATCGTTGTTAAACCGCTCGGTTATCATCTCCGCGATGTACGCGCCTACGCCGGTGCTACTATTCTGGGTGATGGCAAATCTGCACTTATCCTGGATATCGTTGGGATTAGTAACATAATGTCACTGAGATCAGTTAAAGATAACGCCAAAGATAAGATTATTGCCCAAAAGGTCGCCAGTAATAAGCATGCTCAATCCTTGCTAATTGTCCGTAACGCAGCAACTGAATTCTTTGCCATTCCGCTGGGTCTTATTTCACGAATTGAAAAAATTCACACCAGTGAAATCGAGACACCCGGTGGTCAATTGTCCATGAAATATCGCGGAGCGAACCTACTACTCTTCAAAATAGAAGATACTGCCAATGTTGGCCCTATGGAAGTGGTCGATTGGCCCTATGTCATCGTCTTCCAACAAGGTGGGCGGGAAGTTGGTATCATTGTTTCTGGAATCGTTGATGCCATTGACATCTCGGTTGAAATCGACAATAAAACATTCCGCCAACACGGAATTCTTGGATCAGCCAGGATCATGGAACAAACCACTATGCTGCTGGATCTTTATGGCCTGGTGACTCCAGAGCCCGAGGCAGCTCCTGTGAAAGATGAAATGCTTCAAACAGATTCTGTGCAACAACCCAGTTCAAATGCACAGTCTTACATTTTGGTCGTGGAGGACTCTGAGTTCTTCCGCAGTCACTTCAAATCCGTACTGAACGACGCTGGGTGGGAAATTCTTGAAGCAGAGGATGGTGTGGAAGGTTTGAAAGTCTTTGAAAAACATTCCGCGGATATCAGCCTCATCGTCACAGACATTGAGATGCCAAATATGGACGGCGTGGAGATGTGCAGACAGCTAAGATTGAACCCTGAAAACGCTGAGTTGCCCATCCTTGCTTGTACATCCGTTGCAGGAGAACTGGCAGAGGAACGTGGTTTTGAAGCCGGTCTGGATGAGTACCTCATTAAGCTGGATCGTGAGCAACTCGTTGAGCGAATTCAACACTACCTGACAAATGGACGCAAGTCTGATTGAATGGATAATTAAGAAATAGAAGTGGTGAATAATTTATGAAAAAAGCACAAAACACAACAGCCAAAGAATTGACCATATTTCAGGTTGCCAATATTTCATGTGGCCTTGATATCGAAGATGTTCAGGAAATAAATAAACATTTTGACATCACCAAGGCATTTGGTTCGCCAGAGTATGTTCGGGGAATAATGAATCTGAGAGGTCAGATAGTTACTGTCATTGACCTGCGCCAGAAATTTGGAATGCCCATGGAAGAAATAAACGAAAACATGCGCATTGTAATTGTTGAATCTCAAGGTGAGAATATTGGACTTCTGGTTGATAGAATCGATGATATTGTAATCGCTGATCCAAATCTCATCGAGCCTCCACCATCCAATGTATCTGGAGTTACGGGAGAGTACTTCACGGGGATATTAAAGACAGAGAAATCACTGATCACTATTCTCGATATCCACAATTTATTGGCTCTTTAATGCTCAACAATACGCCATAGTTATGAATATACCCAATCATGTATATGTATGTCTCAAAGGCATCCCGCGGCTCAACTGCAAGAGGATAGCTGGATATATCAACAATAATATGAGGACCACCAAACAGGCTGGTCAAGTTTTAAAAAACACAACCACCATGATTACCGATACTGGTACCCAATTGACTGACATGGCAAATCAGTTAAACACTTAGCGGGCAGAGACCGCTAAGGAACCTTAACGGGGGGAAGGAGATCGATATGAGTAACAAAATGAGTCTGACCAGGTTTTTAAACAGATTTTCTCTGACTCAGAAAATCATTGCCCTTACCGTTTTGGCCACACTTCTGACTGCAGGTACACTGAGTGTCAATACGCTATTACAGAAATCTGATACAGAAGAGAGTGTTCAAAAGGAAATTGATCTTCTCATTAAGGAATCTACCGCTTCGATCGTCCATGATGTATATGGTATGTGTGAAGCTACCAACGAAGCCATTCAAACCAAGCTAAACAGCGATTTGAATGTAGCCCGTATGATCCTCAATCAGCCAGGCAATGTCTATACCTCCTCCCGCTATACCCAACCCTGGTCTGCAGTAAACCAGTATACAAAAAAAGCGCAGAATGTTGACCTTCCTCGATTTTATGTTGGTGCCAACCGAATCCTGCCAAACTCTGATTTTAGTATAAATACCAGAGTTGTAGACGAAGTCCAGGAGCTGGTGGGTGGAACCTGTACCATCTTTCAACGCATGAACGATGAAGGGGACATGCTCCGCATAGCCACCAATGTAAAAAAACTGGATGGTACCCGAGCAATCGGAACCTTTATTCCGGCGGTCAATCCAGATGGCAAGTCCAACCCCGTCATCTCCACCGTGATGAGTGGTAAAACTTTTCGGGGTAGAGCGTACGTTGTCAATGCCTGGTACCTCACAGCCTATGAACCCATATTCAACAATGCTGGTGATATTATTGGTATCCTTTATGTGGGTATTAAGCAGGAAGCCATCGAATCACTGCGCAATGCTATACTCGATGTTAAGGTCGGCAAAAGTGGCTATGTGTTTGTCCTGGGTGGCAAGGGCAGTGTCAAGGGCGACTATATCCTCTCAAAGGGTGGAGCCCGAGATGGTGAAAATATCATAGGAGCTAAAGATGCCACGGGTCGCCTCTTCATTGAGGATATGATTGCAAAATCAGTCGTCCTGGAAAAGGGGAAAGTAGATTTTGAGTTCTATCCCTGGCAAAATAAGGGCGAAAGTACCAGCAGAATGAAGATAGCAGCCCTGACATATTACGAGCCCTGGGATTGGGTAATTGGTGCTGGCACCTACGTCGATGACTATGACGCAGCCAGGAATCAGGTTTCATCAGCAGTAAATAACCTGGTTATCAGCACCATCATGGGTGGTGTAATCATTTTTATTATCATGCTGGTTGCCGCGTTATTTCTTGGGAAGCGTATCACCCGACCAATTATGGATGCTGCCAATTTTATGAAGGGTCTTGCTACAGGTGATGCGGATTTAAGCAAACGTCTGGTCATTGTAGCCAGAGATGAGGTCGGTGTTCTTTCAAAATGGTTCAACGCCTTCGTGGAAAATCTTCAGCAAGAGGCTCAGAATCAAAAAGAGATTCAACAGGGAGTCATCAACGGGACAGAGCAACTCTCATCCATTGTTGCTGAACTTGGCCTCGTTTCATCTGAAGTCTCAGACCGGTCTAAAAATATTTCAGACCAATCCAATATGGTTGCTGCCGCCGCTGAAGAGATGAGCACCAACATGGATACAATCGCCCAATCTTCCCAGGCTTCTCAGGACAACCTGAACTCAGTTGCGGGTGCTACTGAAGAAATGACAGCCACAGTTTCAGAGATTGCTCAAAATGCTGAGCAGGCTCGGGAAATTACAGGAGAAGCAGTTCAGAATGTGGCTTCAGCATCTGGAAAAGTTGATAAGCTGGGTGATGCCGCCAAGGAAATCAGTAAAGTCACAGATACCATTGTTGAAATCGCTGAACAAACAAAACTGCTGGCATTGAATGCTACAATCGAAGCAGCCCGAGCTGGTGAAGCTGGAAAAGGTTTTGCGGTGGTGGCCAACGAAGTTAAAGAACTGGCCAAACAAACCAATGATGCTACAGCAGATATCAGTCATAAGATTGAAGCCATACAAGCAGGGACCGATAGCACTGTAGAGGAAATTGCTGCTATCACTTCAGTTATTGATAAAGTAAATGATATCGTCAACACCATTGCTACGGCGGTTGAAGAACAGAATGTCACAACTCAGGATATTGCCGGGAATATTGGTAATGCCACGTCAGGTATGACCGAAGTAGTCAACAATGTGACTCAGGCTGCACAGGCATCCAGAGAAATCACCGAGAATATCAGTACAGTAAACTCTGATATAGGCAACATAAAGCAAAAAGGTGACGATCTCAATAGTACAACCTCAGTACTTACTGATACTGGAAATCAGCTGACCGAGATGGCCAGCAGACTTAACACCTAAGGGTATGCATAATCAAGATAAGAGATTAAGCCTGTCTGATCCTCCGGTGTGCGAGAGAAGTAAGTGGTGTCTTCTCTAGATTGAAATAGAGTGATAATCTCTTCCACTTCGGTAGAGATTATCACAGGGGTTTGAATTGGTCCGGGGTGATTTACCAAAGGGCTCTTTCATGTTGAAAATGCGTTAATTCTTTTCGGGAGAACTTACAAAATGAATTTTATCCACAATCTGCCCATCCGAACAAAAATTGGAATTGTGCTTGGAAGCCTGCTGCCAATCGCGATTATAATGTTCGCCAGTACCATCATGCTCTTGGTTAATCAGCGTAGCGAAGGTCTCCGCATAAATGTTGCCGGACGACAACGCATGCTCTCTCAAAAAATGACCAAAGAAATTCTCACGTATCATAATCTGGAAGATCTCACTGCAGGAAATGCTGCAAAAAAATCCATGAAGGTTTTTGATATCACCTTAAATGCACTTCACTACTCAGGGTCTGTCCCCCTGAGTGTAAACCTGAAAACCAGTGAATATCGTGAAGTCCCTGCGGCCTCAGGTCCACTTAAGGAACAGTTGCAAAAGGTGGAAAAATTGTGGGCTGAGTATAAACATCAGGCCCAGCTGGTGTTAGACCAAAATGAAGAACAAATTTCTGGTCTTAACTGGGTGCTGAAAAATAATACAAAGCTTTTGACAGAAGCCAATAAAGCAGTGACCATCTTGCAAAGTGAGGGTGAGACTGCTGTAGCAAATTATCAAAGAAACCTAGTCATCCTGGCCGCAATCGCACTCCTTATCCTTGGAGTAGCATTTTTAGTTGTGACCAAAATATTCTCTAATCTGTCCAAGTTGATGCAATACAACAAGTCAATTGCCTCCGGGACATTTGACAACTCAATAGCTGTTGACACACGAGATGAGTTTGGTGACCTCTCAGATTCATTGCACCAGATGTCAGATGAAATAGGTACAAAACTTCAGGAACAGCGAAATGTCCAGACCCTTATCCAGCAAAACTCAAAGTCCTTAACCGAGACGACAATAGTCCTGGGCAATGTCTCAGATAAAATGCGTGATCGATCTAAAGATTTACTCAGCCAGTCCAACGTTGTGGAAGCCGCTGCTAAAAATCTCAGCAGTACAATGTCTGATATCTCGAATTCTGCTGAGCATTCACGTGAGAATATGTCCACAGTGGCTTCTGCCACGGAGCTTATGACATCAGCGATCAATGAAGTCGCCCAGAACGCTGAACGGGCCAGGCACATCGCTTCCAATGCGGTCCACAATGTCGAATCTGCAACCGACAAAGTTGGTGGGCTTGAGGAAGCTGCCAGGGGCATTGGTCAGGTGATCGACTCCATTACGGAAATTGCCGAGCAGACAAAACTACTCGCTCTAAACGCAACCATTGAAGCAGCCCGCGCCGGTGAAGCTGGAAAAGGTTTTGCAGTAGTGGCTAACGAAGTGAAGGAATTGGCGCGCCAAACAGGACATGCCACCGATGAAATTCGTCAGAAGGTTAATGCCATCAGAAGTTCCACTGATAGCACCGTGGAGGAGATTGGCAATATTCGCGAGGTTATGAATGAAACCAGTGATATTGTCAATACGATCGCAACTGCGGTTGAAGAACAAAATGTCACCACACAGGATATCGCACAAAATATTAATTCCGCTAACGATTCTGTAAATGTGGTTATGGAAGCTGTTGTCGATGCAGCAACCGCCACAGAGGAAGTAGCTGAAAATATTTCACAAATGCAGAGCGAAAGTGTGGAGGTGAGACAGGAAAGTTCCACCCTGAATAAGACCACAATCGATATTAAAAATGATATCTCAGATCTCTTGAAAAACATGTACTCGGTCAAAACCGAAGATATCCAGTGGGTCCCTGAATTGGCCGTGGGTGAGAACTTCATTGACAACCAGCATATCGAACTGTTTCGCATGATAAATGTCCTGGTGAAAGGCCTAAAAAACGGTATGGCAAATAAGGATTTGAGTGATAATATCAAATTCCTGCAAGAGTATGTTGTTTACCACTTCAGCCAGGAAGAACAGGAAATGGAGAAATACAACTATCCTGAATTCCAGGCCCATAAACAGCTGCATATTGATTTCATCGCAGCCATTAATAGAATTACGTCTAAGTTTACGATGACGGGGGATAATACAGCAGTATTGGAAGAATTGGCCGGTGTCGGGTTGGACTGGCTGAATGAGCATATCACAAAAGTAGATAAAAAGCTTGCTGATTATTTTAAATCCAGAGCTGCATAAAAACTACACGGGGTTGCTATGTCACTTAAAAACCAGTTAAACGATTTACCTGTTTTTTACAAAATTGGAATCTGGGCTATGATTCCTTTGACTATTGGAACAGTGTTGCTTGTTTTACTCATGCGTAATTTTTTACTCCAGGCAGGCATTGAGGGTGTTGAGGACCTGATTAACTATATCTGGTTTATAGGCTTACTCAACATAGTTATGCTGGGAAGTACCATGACCATTGCCGGTCGCATTATCATGATAAAGCCGTTGAGCTCCCTGGTCTGCGCTATGGAAGCTACGGTTGAGGGGCGCACCCTGGAATGTGCTGTTGACGATAGAAACAATGATGAATTCGGGCAACTCGCTCGTCTTATTAAACAGTATGATACCAATATGAGAACTTCCCTCAGCCAACAGAAAACAACCCAGGGGCATGTTCAGAAAAGCTCAAAATCCCTGGCCGAAACCACCATTACCATGCATGGTCTTTCCAAAGATTTATCGGTACGTGCTGATGCATTAAGCAATCAGGCCAGTATGGTGGCTTCTGCATCGGAAGAATTAAATGTAACTATGTCAGATATTTCCAGTTCAGCTGATCTGTCAAAAGGCAATATGGCTACGGTTGCCTCCTCCACGGAGCTTATGACCTCCGCCATCAATGAAGTAGCCCAGAGTGCTGAACGGGCCAGACAGATTGCTTCGGGTGCTGTGGACAATGTTGAAACAGCCACACAGAAAGTGCAAGGACTGGAGATAGCCGCCAAGGATATAGGCAATGTGATAGACTCCATCACCGAAATTGCTGAGCAAACCAAGCTCCTTGCGCTAAATGCCACCATAGAGGCTGCTCGTGCTGGTGAGGCAGGGAAGGGTTTTGCAGTCGTGGCCAACGAAGTCAAGGAGTTGGCCCGGCAGTCAAGTGGAGCCACCGAAGAGATACGGAAAAAGGTTCAGGCTATCCGCAGCTCCACGGACAGTACCGTGAGCGAAATATCCAATATTCGTGAAGTAATGACTGAAACCAGTGATATTGTGAACACGATCGCTACAGCCGTTGAAGAACAGAATGTCACGACTCAAGATATTGCCCACAACATAACCTCTGCGAATGATAGTGTAGCTACGGTGATGAATGCGGTTGTGGAAGCGGCTTCAGCTACTCGCGAGGTCGCTGAAAATATCATCCAAGTACAGCATGAGAGTGAAGGTATTAATGAGGCTGGCCGGCAAATAAACAATTCATCTGAATCAGTGAGTGGTGAAATTCAAAAACTCTTGCATAGTATATATGAACACAAACTGGAACCGGTTCAGTGGACACCCGATTTGACCACTGGAGAAAACTTTATCGATATTCAGCATATCGAGCTTTATCGCATGGTGAATGTCCTGGTTCTGGGTCTGGAAGCGGGCATGTCTAACAGGGACCTGGATAAAAACATTAAATTTCTCCAGGAGTATGTAGTTTACCATTTCGGTGAAGAAGAAAAAGAAATGGAAAAAAACAATTATCCTGAATTTGAATCCCACAAAAAGATGCATATCGCTTTCATCGCGGCCGTGAATGGCATTGCCTCAAAATTTACCATGAGCGGTGATAATACTGCCGTCCTGGAAGAGCTGGCAAAGGTTGGTTTGGACTGGCTAGAGCAGCATATTACCAAGGTCGATACTAAACTTGCTGCATTCTTGAGCAAATAAGCAGGAGACTGAATTGGGCCACCAATTAAAAGCACTGATTGTAGATGATTCTGCAGTATACAGGAAAATCTTGAGTGAAATTCTTGCCGAACAAAGTGAAATTGATGTAGTTGGAACTGCCTCCAATGGTGAAATGGCTATCGCCAAGGCCAAGAAGTTAAATCCTGATCTCATCACCATGGATCTTGAGATGCCCATAATGGATGGTCTGGAAGCCCTCCCCCTCCTTAAGAAGAATCATCCAGATACTGCCATAATCATGGTTAGCGCTCACACTACTTCAGGCGCCAAGACAACCATGAAAGCGCTACAAGCTGGTGCCCTTGATTTCATCGCTAAGCCTGATCGCTCATCCATGGAAGCCAGTCGACTTGAAATTCAACAGCAGCTGCGCAATGTGTTGCGAGGCGTGATTTCAAAATTTCAAGTTCAATTCGCGCTTAAGGGTCGCACAAGCACGGCCCGCATAGAACCAGAACCAGAGCCAGAGCCGGTAGTTCCACCACCCAATTCCATTTCTCAGCGTATGGCCAAAATTACTGGCATGACTCGTCCTGAGATCATTGCCATTGGTATTTCAACGGGTGGACCTCAAGCGCTAACCAAGGTGATACCCCGTTTACCCGGCAACTTAAAACTACCTGTAGTAATTGTGCAGCACATGCCGCCTGTGTTTACCAAAGCCCTTGCCGATTCCTTATCAAAAAACTGTGCTCTGGATGTTTTGGAAGCTGAAGATGGGCAAACACTGCAGGCTGGAAAAGTATATATCGCCCCCGGTGGCAAGCAGATGAAAATTATTCGAACTGAAGGTATTGCTCAAATCGTCATAAATGATGACCCACCTGAAAACCACTGCAAACCCTCAGTGGACTATCTCTTCAGGTCTCTGACGTTCACACATAAGGGAAACGTCCTCAGTATTATTATGACCGGGATGGGTAAGGACGGTGTCGTGGGTATGCGTTTATTGAAGCGTCTGGGAGCCAAAACCATTGCCCAGGACCAGCAATCCTGCACGGTCTTTGGAATGCCTTCAGAAGCCATCAAGTCTGGTGCTGTGGATAAGATTGTACCACTGGAAGATATGGCCAAAGAAATACTTGGCAGTCTGTGATCTTCTATGAACCAGACATTCTCTCCCCGCTTGTCCGGACAGAGCTAAGCCATGCGTAAAATCACTCCTGGCGAATTAAAAATATTTATTCCCTATGTGAATCTACTCACTGGGATTGTGCTTGATCAAAGTAAAGCATATCTCGTGGAAAGTCGACTTGGACCACTACTGGACACGCTCCAGTGTGAAAATTACAGTCAACTCTACACAAAGGCCCGCAGCGACGCCTCAAAGCGAGTCGAAAAATCCATCATTGATGCCATCACCACCAATGAAACGTATTTCTTTCGGGATAAGACACCGTTTGACCTCCTCAAATTCAAGATCCTCCCTGATCATATTGATAAGGTGAAGGCTGCCTCCCCCGCATTAAGACCAACACTGAGTATCTGGAGTGCGGCCTGTTCAACCGGCCAGGAAGTCTACAGCATTGCCATGGTTCTCAAGGAAATGATACCTGATATCTCTCGCTGGCAAATCACACTTATGGGTGCTGATATTTCAGACGCCGCTGTCCAGCAAGCCAGCATGGGGCGCTATAGCAAAGTTGAGGTTGAACGTGGAATGGCTCCAGCCCAGATACAGAAGTACTTTAATCAGGAAGGTAACCAGTGGAAGGTTAAGGATGAACTGCGGGCCATGGTCCAATTCAGCAAGGGAAATTTACTTCAGCCATTAATGGGTCTGCCGAAATTCGATATCATTCTTGCCCGCAACGTGGCGATCTACTTCAGTATGGAAAATCGCAAAATCATGTACTCCCAGATTGCCAATCAGTTAAAGCCAGGCGGAGCCCTTATGATCGGTGCCTCAGAATCTCTCATGGGTTTAACAGATCGTTTTGAACAGAAAAATTATATGAGTTCCACCTTTTACGCACTAAAATAGTTTGAACCAATATCTCGAAGGAGAGATTGATCGTGTTGAATAAACGCATGCGAGTCCGAGTACCTTTCGATGTTGAGATACATTTTGATACCCCGGATGATCAGATCCGATCAAAGCAGTTGCAGGATATAAGTATGAATGGCCTCTACCTGGAGACTGATACTCCAGTTCAGATGGGGACTATTGGGACGATCAAGCTGCATCTGCAATCTGGAGATCAGCATATTATCATCACAGCCAACGGAAAAGTTACACGATCCATTGCAACTGATATGCACGCTCCCGGTGGTATCGGTATTGAGTTCACTGAGATTGATACTGAAAGCTCCATCCATCTATTCAATGTGATTAAATATCAGCTGAACGATGATGTAGACGATTCAACTGAGCGATAGCCCCCCATTATTATTTGCTGAGGGAGCTGGTAAAGACTATGATAAGCGCTAATTTTGCTTAACTAATGATAGGGTAAACCGATAATCTATGCGTGGGAAAAGTAGTATAACTAAAGGGGTAAAAACTTAATGAGTCTCATGGTTGGCAGACAACCCATTTTGGATCACAATGGTATTACCTACGCCTACGAGTTGTTGTATCGTGGTGATGCGGAGCATCCATTCAGCGATTTGCATGAAGATGAGGCCACCTCCAGTGTGATCAACAACTCCTTTTATTCTGCAGAATTTGGTAGTGTCAGTTCCGGGAAAAAAAGTTTTATCAACTTTACCTCCCAACTGATTATTGATGAAATATGGCGGGTGCTACCCAAGCAGAATGTTGTGATTGAACTTCTGGAAAATATAGAACCCACTCCTGAACTGATGGATTCATTAAAAAGCTTGAAAGCTCAGGGCTATACCCTGGCCCTGGACGATTTCGAGTACGATCCCAAGTTTGAGCCCCTCATAGAGCTGGCTGATGTGATTAAAGTTGATATCAGAATAAGTGATATGGCCACCGTAGAGAAAATGGCGAAGACGTATGTACCCCTGGGGATACGGATGTTGGCCGAAAAAGTGGAAACACTGCAGGAATTCAAAGATTGTCGCCGTTGGGGTTATACATTGTTTCAAGGATTTTTCTTTGCGCGTCCTGAAATTATAGAATCTGCACAACTCCCTGAATCCAAGGTTTCAAAACTACAACTCATGCAAAAGGTTCACCAGCCTGATATTGATTATAGTGATCTGGTGGATGTCCTCAAATCTGATCCAAGCTTAACCATGAAACTGCTCAAGTATATCAATTCAGTTTCTATGGGCGTGCGTCATGAGATCACAAATCTCAGGCAGGCATTGGCGCTTATCGGTCTGAATAACTTCAAAAAATGGGCATCCGTATTGATCATGGCCGCACTGGCGGAGGATAAACCACGCGAATTGATGAAACTTTCGCTTTTCCGAGGACGCTTCTGCGAGTTACTGAGTGATGAAATTGGACTCCGGGATCAGAGTTCAGAATATTTTCTCACAGGAATTTTTTCGCTCATGGATGCTGCATTAGGAAAGACTATGGAATCCCTGGTTACAGACCTGCCGCTTTCTGATGAAATTATTGAAACACTATTGGGCAATGAAACCAAAATCAGATCTGTACTAGATCTCTCTCAAGCGCTTGAGTTAGACACTGATATCGAAAAATATATTGCCGGATTAAAGTGGCCCGTTCCCATGGCCAAGTTGTCCGAAATCAATCAGGAAGCCATTAACTGGACCGATCAAATTCTGCGCCTCTAGCGAAACTTTTCTGTTCCATTCATTTTAATGAAATCGCGCAGGTGGATATCCTGCCTGGGTAGTATTGCCTAATTCGGGATGGTGATTTTAAAGCGACTGCCATCTCCAATAACACTGTCGAGATCAACGGTTGCACCAATAGTATCGAGGTACACGCGCACCAGTGATAACCCCAGACCTATGCCCTGATATTGTTTTGAATGGCCAATGCTGCCCTGATTAAACGCCATAAAGATGCTGCGTTGCATTTCATCATCCATACCGGGACCAGAATCTTCAATCCGAATCTCGGTTCCAGCATCGGTTTTTTGAAGTTTGACTGATACGTGACCTTCCAGGGTGTATTTGACAGCGTTATCAAGGAGATGCGAAATAGTCTGATTTAGGCAGTATGGGTCGGTTGTCGCCAGTAATTCCTGGACCGGGAGGTCAATTAGAAATTGCAGCCCTTTTGCTTTTGCCTGATCAAGGGTATTGTCTGTGTGCTCCTTAATTAGAGCGCCAACATCAATCGTCTCCATTTTCACCTCATAGGTTCCTGAGCTGAAATGTGAAATATCAAGGATCTCCTGCATGGTTCGCGCCAGGCGATTTCCATTTTCTTGAATCAATTCAAAATAAAAATGTTGATCCTCACTGAGATTCCCCTCCAATTCATCTCCCAGTAAGCCCATAAATCCCAGAAGTGAGTTCAAGGGTGTCCGGATCTCATGACTCATGTTATCCAGAAAGGCGGCCTTGAGCTTTTCACCCTCCTCGGCTTTTTCTTTGGCGGCACGTAAGGCAAGTTCATTCCTATGCAAGCGGGTGATGTCCATGCCCTGATACATTACCTCCTGCATATTTTCGCTAAAAAATGATGACCAGATTATGACGCGGTCTGCGTATTCAATTCTCGTACTTGGAATACTGACGGCAGCAGCTTTACAGTTTTGAAAGATGTCTATGAAGTTTGGAGGCAATAAATCAGGAAAAGCGGATTCATCCAGACCCAATTTTCCAAGAAAATCCTGGGTAGCCTGGTTTAGATAAATCAGGGAACCAGTTAAATCGACAATTATGATTGGGCTGGGATTACGTTCCAGGTAATTATTCTCACGGTTTGCTGTTTGTTTCATTTTAAGTACCCGATAATTGGTAGTATGTTAGGTTTTGGGTTTGTACAGATTCATTCTCAGGGAAATTTTATTCCCCACTTGATTCAGTTCAATTTGCTGACAATACATCTGAAATATTGGAAATCCACGACCATGATCATATTCAGGGTCAGATTCTTTTTTCAGAATTGCTTGCCAGTCAAACCCTTGCCCCTGATCTTCAACCTCAATTTTGAATTGATCATTTACGATGGATACCCTGAGTTGGATCAACTGCTCGGGTTGGTTCCGATTTCCATGGAGAACTGAGTTATTCAGTGCTTCTCTCAAGACCAAATCCAGACCAAATCGATTGTAAGCTTCAAATTGGGAATCCAGGATTGATAAAAGCCCAACGACTTGAGCATTTACCTCATCCAGAGAGGAGTGAAATTTTCTGCTGTACTGAAATTCAGGCATAGATTATGGCGGCTACCATGTCAGGTATCCTCTGTAACCAATTCCATGGCTTCAGAAAGTTGATCTGCTGTAAACGGCTTATTTATCACTCTATTTACACCAGCTTCATAGGCCTTCTCGTGGTCAGCACCTTCGCTTTGGGTGGTAACCATTACAATGGGAAGTTCACTGCTCTTATATTTCTCGCGGATTTTCAGGGTTAACTCAATCCCGGTCATTTCCGGCATATTCAAATCTGTGAATACGATCGATGGTTTACTTTCTAAAACTGCTTCCAAAGCCTTTACAGGGAACTCGTAAGTCTCAGCAGCCACATTTATTTTGTGAAATGTTTGTCTGAATATGCTCAGTATCATTTTTGAATCATCAACAACGACGACACGTTGCTCCTCTTGCTCACTGGTCTCGTCTTTGGTCTCAAGTTCAAGCTTCCACTCATCTTCCCCCAAAAGGTCAAATAGATTGTGGTAGTACGTTCTTGTATCTGGGTGTGCTTGATTTATCAGGTAATTCTCAGCTTGCTTGCGAAAGGTGGTATGGGCATAAAGTGAGGCCACCATATCATCGGCAAACGCATTGAGAAACGCTTCGCAAATCGCTGGAATATTACTCTCAGAATCGTCAAGCATGTTTCGTATCCCATAGAGGACTACCTCATTGTGATTCGAGTTAAGCGCACGCGCGGCTGCTACACGAACAGAGGGTTCCTCATCGGATAGACCATTCACAATAGTAAATAGGCCCTTGTCGATTGCCAAAAATCCCAGGGCTTCATAAGCAGCAAAGCGAACATTGGAATCTGCAGGCAAATGGCGCAGTAATTTCTTTATGGGTCTCACCGCGATGGAATCCCCAATATCTCCCAGCATGTTCAATGCTTGAATGACAAAATCTGCATCCCATGAGCTTAGGTTATTCATCAGGTGAGGTAGAAAGTTGCGTGGGGTGAGCAGAATCAGGATCTTGGCCCGTTTCCTGGTGGCAGCCCAGGGGCTATGCAAACTATCTACGATGACTTTGTGGGCACTGGGTAATTTCATCCCATAGCAAGTTTGCAGAACCGTCCTATCCAGTTCCTCATGTTGACCGATGAGATGAATCAGACACTCCACGGCGTCTGCATTCTCCATGGCCCCAATACTGGTCACAATGGGAATCCAAGAAGCTTCATCACTTAAACTCACCAATGCGGACATGGCACGTGTGGCTTCACCGGTGCCTATTTCTATCAGTGCCTTTAGTAGCTCTGAACGAAGATCAGGATCCTTGGTCTCTCCATATTGATTTACTAAAGCAGAGACTATACCTGCGGGCTGAATCTCCACCGCTAATTCAATGAGCAGTCCGGTATTGGCAATCTCTTTGTTCTTAAAAAGTTTGATAAGGCTCTCCGGTTGTTCAACCACTTTTTCAAGCAGCATATCGAAGAGTTGCGCTTCGGGGATACCCAAGCCAAGATCATTGCCGGCGAGATAAGCCAGAACCTGAATGGAAAATTCTGAGTCAATTTTTGAAAGCTCCAGCAAAAAGCGATTCTGCTCAAGCGCATCCAAATGCCCGAGATGATTGATCAGGACTTTTATTTTGATGAAGTCCCGCTTTTGCAGGTTTTCTTTTAATTCGTTTATGAATGCTGATTCGTTCATGCCAATCCTTTGCTCCAACGCATAAAATCTAACCCAATGATCTAAAATAACATACACTTGCCCTCAACATATTTCAGATCATGATGACGAAGAAGTCATGTACCCAAAGTATCGTCCTTTGGCAAATAATCTTTAGTCTATTGACCCTCCTCTGAGGCAGAGGCTCTTGAAGCAGGGTTATGCTTTCAGCTTTTCATTTTTTACCACGAAGACATGAAGTCACAAAAGTACACCAAGTTGATTTTGTGCGGCTTTGTGTTTTGTGACTTTGTGGGTAGGCAGTAACCAAACTCTGGAGAAACAAACGTTTTTCCGCAACTCCACGCTTCTGAGACCCACGGAGGCTGAGGCTCCCGAAGCCGGGTTCTGGTTACGACCTTTGATTCCTACCACAAAGACACTGAGGCACTAAAGTGTACCAGGTATATTTAGTGCTTCTCCATATTTTGTGACTTTGTGGTGGAAGTTGAAGCCAATCTCTGGTGAAATTTTCTTTTAGTTGAATGTTTCGCATGGGCTGCGTTTGGGTAGTCAAGGAAGGAACCCGTCGTCGCCCTTCAGGCTATGCCGGGGTTATGTATACACAATTCTAGAAGCGAAATGTGTATACATAAAAAAAGCAAACGATTTCTCGTTTGCTTTGTACCGCGGAGAGGGGTCGAACCTCCACAAGCTGAGCTTACTAGATCCTAAATCTAGCGCGTCTACCAATTCCGCCACCGCGGCCTTAAAAAAAGCGTCGAAAGATAGAAATGGAACGATGCGAGGCAACAAAAAGCCCCAGTAAATACTGAGGCTTTTATAATAAAAATTTCAGGTCTGATTATTTCAGAAGCACCAGCTTTTTAGTCGCTGTAAATCCTTCACTACTGGTCATTCGGTAAATATAGACACCTGATTCAACACGAATACCATTGCTGTTCAAACCATCCCACATGGCAGTGTAAATACCGGGCTGGTGTTGGCCACTACTCAGTGAACGAATTTCCTGCCCCAGCAGGTTATAAATACCTACAGTGATCTCGGAAGCTTCAGGTACACTGTAGCTAATGCTGGTCGTCGGGTTGAAGGGATTAGGATAATTCTGAGACAATTCAAATTTTGATGGAAGCTCTGCTTGCTCATCAACATCAACTGTCACGCTAAACATGCCCTCAGTACCATGACTTGGCAGTGGAAGCCCACCTTCAGCAGCAACGATTAGCTCAGATATAGTTATGGGGAATTCACCCTCAGTAGCAGTACTGGAAATGTTAAAAACGATTTCAGCAATAGCGTCTGTCCCAGCTGGGATTTCCATACCGGCAAAATTGACGCCCAATACCATTGAATGTTCGTCAACCTCATTGCCAACAAAAGTAAAGTCTGCGGCACGTCCAACACCTACAATTGATTCTATGCTGAGGAAATTTCCTTCGTCAATTATGTTAAACTGAATACCCTTGACCGGTACATTATTGGTCATTTCAACTTGAACGGGCTCGGAAAGATAACTGGCGGAGCCACCACCGCCACTAAGGCGTACTTCAATACCTCCGACTGTCAATAAACCACCCATCCAGGTTGCATTCATGGCATTACCATCAGGATCGGTGATGTTGAGCATAAATTCTGGCTCAGCGTCCAGAATATTGTGAAACATCAGGTCAACGATTGCATCGGAAAGATCTGTACTGTAACCAAACTCGATCAGGCAAATTGGACCTGAGCCAGGTTCAATACTACTCCCTGAAATATCAAAGGGCAAAACTCTCACGGTTGTGTCAGCATCGTTAAAAGGAAATGAAAATGCGGATGTTCTATCAGTTCCCGTGATGTCATTCACCCACAGCAAATTGGGAACATCTTTAATTGCAAACTGCAAACCACCAACAGCCTCAGTATTTACCATACTTATGGGCACCACGACACTGCCTGTTGTTGAATCGGGATGCACATTTGCAGCGGAGGTACCGACAATTGACACGACTGTTTCGCTCAAGCCAAAACTGCAGATTAAAAGAAGGCTGGTGATGACTATAAAGCTTTTACGCATATTTCCCTCCACATGCATGTGGTTGATTTTCATTCAATCTAACGAGTGGACTGCATTGACGTATTGATTCTTATCACAGTCTACATTTCTAATTACAACTTGAAAAATAACGTCACCGAGTGACGATACAATTCTTATTTGCCTCAGTCAAAGGTGTAACCAAATTGTTAGTCCTCCCCTGAAGCGGACTATTTCCCATGACATTTCTTGTATTTTAAGCCACTTCCGCAGGGGCAGGGATCATTACGTCCCACCTTCTCTTCAACGGTAATCGGTTTTTGCTTCTGAGGCGGACCGCCCTGGGGTGGACCGGCTGTTCCACCACCGCCTGTCTGGGGCAAGGCGTTCAGGAAGCCCATATTGGAAGATTCAGCATGCTGGGAAGAAAGGTTGCGAGCCCGGCGCATTTTATTCTCACCCTCATCAACTATGCGAGCATGGAAGAAGAGTTTAAGTACTTCCCGGTCAATGAGATCAAGCATTTTCACGAAAAGCTGGTAACCCTCTTTTTTGTATTCGATGAGCGGATCTTTTTGACCCACAGCTCTCAGGTTAATGCCCTCTTTCATCTGATCCATCTCATAGAGATGCTCACGCCATTTTTCATCTACTACACGCAGATAGACAAACTGTTGGAGACGTTTGAAGTTTTCAGAGCTCCCAGTAATGGTGGCTTTTTCCTCGTAGGAGTCCCAAAGGAGCTTGCTCACCAAGGCCTGCAATTTGTCCGGGTCAAGATCAGCGGAGGGTGCGTCATCCATATTTACCATGGCCGTGGTCGAGAGATCAGTTTGCAGACCACTCCAATCCCAGATCGATACGTCTGATTCCATATCCGTGTATTTTTCAATGACACTATCCACGTAATTTTCAATAACTTCGCGGAATTCTTCTTTCAAATCCAGACCATCCAGGGCAGCCTGACGACGATCATAGACCACCTCACGCTGCTGGTTCATCACATTGTCATACTCCAGTAAATGTTTTCGAATGGAGTAGTTACGGGCCTCTACTTTTTTCTGGGCGCGTTCTACGGCTTTGGTAACCATTCCAGCTTCAATTACCTCACCCTCCTGGAGACCCAGGCGATCCATGACACTGGCCACGCGATCTGAACTAAACAGCCGCATGAGATCATCTTCAAGACTCAGGTAGAACCGTGAGGCACCGGGATCCCCCTGACGACCAGATCGCCCGCGTAGCTGTAAATCAATACGACGAGATTCATGTCGCTCCGTACCCAGAATTTTTAAACCCCCGAGTTCTTTTACCTTGGGACCCAGCTTGATATCGGTTCCACGTCCAGCCATATTGGTAGCAATAGTTACCGCATGGGCCTGACCGGCTCGTGCCACAACTTCAGCTTCCCGTCCATGCTGCTTGGCATTCAATACATTATGGGGGATTTTTAGGCGCTTCAGCATACGTGAAAGTGTCTCTGAAACTTCAACTGTAATGGTTCCCACCAGTACCGGTTGGCCAGATTTGTGAGAGGCAATAATCTCTTCGATAACTGCATTAAACTTTTCGCGACGGGTTTTGTAGATCTGATCATTTTCATCAGCTCTGACTATATCCCGATGGGTTGGAACCTCCACTACACCCAGCTTGTAAATTGAGAAAAATTCCTCAGCTTCGGTAACAGCTGTACCTGTCATTCCAGCCAATTTCTTATAGAGGCGGAAGTAGTTCTGCAGGGTGATGGTGGCCAGGGTCTGGGACTCTTTTTCAATCCTGACCTTTTCTTTGGCTTCCAGGGCCTGGTGCAGCCCATCGCTATAGCGACGACCATGCATGATGCGACCGGTAAACTCATCCACAATCATGACCTTGCCTTCCTGCACCACATAATCCACATCTTTTTCAAAAAGTGAATAAGCTTTCAGGAGCTGACCCAGGTTATGAATAGTATCTGAACGCTCACCATGGAGCGCGTATAACTTTTCTTTACGCTCGTTAATTTCCTGCAGCGACAACTCTGTGTCACTCTCAAGATCATTCAGCAGGGTTGGTAAATCAGGAATGACAAATCGCTCTGGATCGTTGGGTGAGAGTGCTTCTCTTCCCTTTTCCGTGAGATCTACACTGTTCTGTTTTTCCTCAATGACAAAGAACAATTCTTCATCGAGTTCGGGCATCCGTTTATCGCGGAGATAATCATTTTCCACCCGTTGCTCTAATTTTTTGATGCCCTGTTCCTGATAGAGTTTCTGCAAACGCCGATGCTTGGGACTTCCCCGACGCGCCTGGAGAATTAATTCACCTGCATCGTATTCAGTTTTGGGTTCTTCCAGTTTCTTTTCGCCTTCAGCCAGAATTGAGTTCACTAACTGGGTCTGTTTTCGCATGAGGCTATCAACCAACGGACGTAAATCTGTATAGCGTTGGGCAATTTCCGATTCCACGGTTCCAGAAATAATCAGGGGCGTTCTGGCCTCATCAATGAGCACACTATCCACTTCATCGACAATGGAATAATAATGTCCACGCTGAACCTGGTCCTGTTTGCTGATGGCCATATTGTCGCGGAGGTAGTCGAACCCAAATTCGCTATTGATACCATAGGTCACATCACAACCGTACATTTCCTGACGTTGTGAGGGTTCCATTTGATTGAGTATGACACCCACGCTGAGTCCGACAAATTTCAGGAGTGCTCCCATCCATTGCGAATCACGCTCGGCGAGGTAGTCATTCACGGTGATGATGTGAACACCCTTGCCCACCAAAGCATTGAGATATATAGGCATGGTAGCCACCAGGGTCTTACCCTCACCTGTTTTCATCTCAGAAATTTTGCCTTGATGCAGAACGATGGCACCCATGAGCTGGACATCATAGGGGATCATATCCCAGGTCAGTTCCTGGCCTGTAACTTTAACCGGTTGCCCCATGAGCAACGCGGCACCGCGTTTGACGACAGCGAAAGCTTCTGGAAGGATTTCTTCAAGAATTTCCTGCTCAAGTGTGTAGACAGCTTCGGCAATATCTTTAAAATTTTTGCCATCATCTTCGAGTTTCGACTGAAGTGCTTCGGTCTCATCCTGAATCCGTTTTTTAAAGGTTTCAGTTTTTAAGATGAGCTCGTCTTGAGTGGCTTGAGAAAGGGTATCATAATGTTCATTGATCGTGGCGACCAATGGCAACAGCTGCTTGGTCTCGCGATCAGAGCTGGTTCCGAATATTTTGGTAATAAATTTACTAATCATGCCGCTAAAATAACTTCCTCGAAGTGTTTGTGAAGTGCTTTATTGTGATCCTGAGCCTGAATAGTCAACCTGATTTGCTCTCTGGATTTCACCTGTATCGTTTTCGCTAATTCAGCATACCGGAATTGAGAACAGGAAAACTTCTCGTATAGTATCCTGACCTCATCACCTATACATTTTCTTTACAAACACTAAAAAACCTGAATCCGTAAAACACCCTGCCAATGATGGGGAGGCGTTACTGTACAAGCCCTTTCCCTAAAAAAGGCACCGATTTAAGCATCTGGACTTGACCAGGTAACACGTCGTCTAGTCCAAAGCACACATCCTCACAGGCGCAGAATCCACAATCAACCCTTGTAAAGGTTTTGTAGGGGTGACAGAATTTGACATCCAGGGTAAGTTTCTACCAGAATTCAAACCCAACAAGGAGGGAACCATGAAAACCATGTTACTAACGATTATTGTTTTGATCAGTCTGGGGAGTGTATCGGCATCAGTGATTAATGTACCCATAGATGCCAGTACCATTCAAGCTGGTATCGATGCTGCAGTAGATGGCGATACCGTGCTGGTAAGTGCTGGTACTTATCTGGAGAATATCAATTACAACAGTAAAAGTATCTCCGTCATATCAACTGACGGGCCTGACTCAACTATCATTGATGGCGATGAGAACGGAGCAGTTGTTCTCATGCTAAACGATATTGACGATACAGCCCTGTTGGAAGGTTTTACCATTACCAATGGATCAGGCTGGTTATACAACCATTCAGTTTATATAGGAGCTGGAATTAGCATCCGATACAACTGTAGCCCTACACTTAGGAACCTAATTGTAACCGACAACCATACCACTGGTGCTGATGATGCCGGTGGTGGCATAGCCATCGGTGGCAATTCCAATCCTCTCATTGAAAACGTGGTGATCTCCAATAACACATCCGATTGGGGTGGCGGTATTTCAATTGTCGGATCACATCCAACTTTAAAGAATGTTGAATTTTTTGGAAACATAGCGTCCACTACTGGAGGTGCGGCCTATATCGGCAATAGCTCCAATCCCGTTCTTCAGTCGGTAACTCTGCATGATAATTCAGCTACGTATTATGGCGGTGCTGTGTTTATTCATGATAACTCATTTCCTGTGTTCAATCAGGTTACCATGACAAGAAACATGGCCGGGACAGGCGCGGGAGCAATAATTGTAAACCATGCATCTACAGCCTATATCATCAATAGTATTCTTTGGTCAAACATACCCAATCAAATTGAGCTCAATGGTGATACATCCTATGATCCCGCTTCAGTTTGTGTAGCCTATTCAGATGTTCAGGGAGGGGAGGACGCTGTCTGGCTCGGTACAGGCTCAGTTGACTGGCGTGAGGGGAATATTAACCAGGACCCACTTTTTGTTAGTCCCGGTAGAAGTGATTTTTCACTGTCTCCCCTCTCCCCCTGTATTGATACTGGCATTGATATCTTTACTTTCACATCCACATGTGCGATTGATATGGGGCTCAATGAGTATTGCGGATGTGCGCCTGACATGGGTGCCTTTGAAGCCCTCACACCCCCAGCACTTATTACCGTACCTGACGATTACCTGACGATCCAATCAGCCATTGATGCCGCTCTGCATAGTGACACGGTGCTGGTCAGTGATGGAACCTATGTAGAGAATATTGATTTTCTGGGAAAAGATGTAGTTGTGCTATCGGTTAACGGTCCTGAAGTCACCACCATAGATGGAAACGCTGATGGTAGTGTGGTAACCATGGTGTCAGGAGAAGAAAATGCCATCCTTGATGGCTTCACAATCACCAATGGCACCGGATTCGAAAATGAATTCGGTCACTATATCGCTGGTGGCATAGCCTGTAGAAACATCTCCTCACCTACCTTAAGGAATCTGATTGTAGAAGACAACCTTGTTATGGGAGACTCCGCCACAGGTGGTGGAATCGTGTGTTCCTATGGGGCGGATGTCTTGTTGGAAGATGTCATCATTCGGAATAACGAAGCTGCCTATGGGGCAGGATTTATGACAAATGAGGCCAACCCAACTTTACGACGCGTCACCGTTTATGGGAACCATGCCAGGGTGACAGGTGGAGGTCTTACGCTTTGGAATACTTCTGCCTATGTTGAAGATGCCCTGGTGTATGATAACACCGCCTATTATATGGCTGCAGGCATCTGGGTTCATGACGGTGGCACGCCGATATTGAATCAGGTAACGGTCACACAAAACCGATGCACATCTCGTGTAATTACATCTATTTCTGCAGGGGGCTTGGGGGTAAGCACCGGATCAAATCCAATCCTGGTGAATTCAATTTTGTGGGACAATTTCCCAACCCAGATTGAGTTTTACACATACACTGCATCCAATAACGTGAATATTCAATATTCTACCATTGAAAATGGTGAGGATGGTATTGAGACCAATTCCAATGGGACTTTCATCTGGGGTTTGGGGAACCTCGATACCGATCCGCTATTCACGAATCCATTAAATAACGATTTCACACTCATGGTAAATTCCCCCTGTATTGATGCGGGAACTGCTGAATTGGTAGTGGATGAGATCCTGGTATTGAACATGTTGGATGATGAGTATGAGATGGAGGCACCTGATATGGGCGCTCTGGAAGTATCAGACCCTGTGGCCATCGATCCCGGTTCGGAACTATCTCCCCAGGCCTTTGCCTTGCATCAGAACTACCCCAATCCCTTTAATCCGTCGACCACCATCCGCTTTAATCTGCCTGACAATGGGTGGGTTTCAATGATAGTCTTCGACCTACTGGGTCGTGAGGTAAGTAGACTTATTGATGCTGAGTATGGTAGTGGTTCTCACTCGGTGAATTGGCAAGCCACTGATGGACAGGGTGAGATGCTTGATGCGGGGGTTTATCTTTATCGAATTTCATTCAGGGATGACCAAGGTTCCGAATATCAGTTGATTAAGAAATTCAGTCTTTTGAAGTAGCAACTCGCAATACAGCCCCGGTTTTTAAGTCTAAATCGGGGCTCCTTCTGGAGAAAAACATGGTTTACTTTTCTAAATTCAAGATGGTAGTAGCTGTTTGTATCCT
This sequence comes from Fidelibacterota bacterium, assembly GCA_016844955.1. GTDB lineage: Bacteria > Fidelibacterota > UBA8477 > UBA8477 > JABMPR01 > JABMPR01. Next base: position 65,290 of record JAERTH010000050.1, read on the forward strand.
CGTTGTTTCCATACCGGCTACATCCCAGACACCGGGATATTATAAGGATATCTTTAGCGATGGCGGCGTTCATTTAACCCATGACACCTATTTAGATGCAGCTGAGAATCTGGGTCTATCCGTAGAGTATCTATGTGTTAGTGATACCAGTGTCCAAAATGGTGTGATGATCGGTACCTCGGAGGATTCAAACGGACATTTGCTGTATCCAGATGGGCAGCCCCGCTTTCGCATGATATATACGAATGGAGGACAGTCCACCAACCATGGATATTCTTTAGGAGAGGTTGGACGGGAGCGAGTACGAGCCTTTTATAATAACGGTGGCAGTTACTCAGGATCTTGTGCAGGCGCCTATCTGGCCTGCATCCATTACAATCCCACTGGCACCAATACGGCCTACTACCATATCTGGCCTGGCCGCACCGAGAGCACCGGGCTTGCAGATGCTTATACGGGTCATAACATTACCTCTCACTCACCCCTCCTGGCATATTTTGATTTTGGAAATGATCTTTACGTTGACAATGTGCGCCACAATGGTGGCTGTTGGGCCAATGAAGAAATCGATGTACCGCCCAGAACCGAAATACTCCTGAGATATCACACTCCCACGCGACCAGCCATGAATGGAAAAGCCAGCACCTGGGCCTGGAAACCGGACCGAACGCATGGGCGGGTAGTGGTCACAGGATCACACCCTGAGATTGCTTCCAGCGGAGAAGTGTTGAACTTAATGCAGGCTATCCTGCTTTACGCCCTGGATGGGGTTGGATCACCTCAACTCAAAGCAGGTCTTGTTAATGGAGAAACCCGTATTATGGATCAATCTACGGAGGACACTATTCCAGAGTTCACCAGGATCGGTGACAGACAATATCATCACTTCAGCATAGATATTCCTGAGGGGGAACAGCAACTGCTCATCGAACTGGAAGCGGAGACTGGTTTTGATTTTAATCTCTATGCAAACCCAGGTAGCTTTGCCTTCGAAAATGAAGCTCAATTTGTGAGTACCAGCGAAGGTGAGATGCACACCCTTGATATTACCACCCAAACTTCGGGCACCTGGTATATCGGTGTAGAGTGTGCCACAACAGTAGATGATTTCTACTACATGTACTCAGGGTTAACAGAGGTTTTGAATGGTGTGGCCTACCACATCACGGCCACCTGGGATACGGTGGAGGTTGTCGGGGTTGCGGAGTTGGCTGGTTCACCCCCCGGGTTTGAGATGTACCCCAACTACCCCAACCCCTTCAACCCTTCCACCACCATCCGCTACGAGTTATCAGAACAAACATCTGTTGCTCTGGAAGTGTATGATGTCTCTGGAGGACTTGTTGCCTCACTGGTGAACGAAGATCAAGCAGCCGGTAAATATCAAGTCCAGTGGAGCGGAACTGACAATTATGGAGGTCGGGTGAATGCCGGTCTCTATTTCTGCAGAATCCGAGCTGGAGAGTATTCTAAAAGTATGAAGATGATTCTACTCCAATAGTTTTTCCCATTTGGGAAATGCCCATCCCCGGTCTGTACATCGCAGGCCGGGGCCTCCACAATGAAGTGCGGGGCAATTATGTAAACCTTTGATTTGGACACTTCGGCAGGCTCAGTGTCCGGAGGCTGAGGTTCTCGAAACCGTGGATTTGGGCAGGCTCAGTGACCGGTGGCTGAGGTTCTTTGCCTGGCCGAAGCATCGTTATGTGCGTAGACTGGTCGAAGCCGTGGATTTGGACATTTCGGGAGCTTCAATGTCCGGTAGGGGGCAAAAAAAACGTGCCTCCTGATAGGTCAGGAGACACGCTTGAGTTGTGTAAGTTCTAACTGAATAGATTTATATCATTGATAGAGTACCATCTGAAAGGGCATCATTCAAGATGGCATCCAGGATTCCATTCACAAAGCTGCTGCTCTCCTCTGTGCTGAACACTTTGGCGATTTCAATGGCTTCTGAAATGGACACCTTGGGTGGAATATCCTTGAAATAAAAAAACTCAGTTAACGCCATTCTCAAGATCAGACGATCAACGAGGGCGATCCGGGTCAGATCCCAGTTTCTTGATTTACCAGCGATTAATTCATCGAATTCTTTGCGGTGGGCAATGATGCCATTGACCAATTCCCGCGCAAATTTGATGAGATCTTCTGATAGCTCACTGTTTTCTGCTAAAAGTTCAAAAGTTTGATCCAGATTATCGTTCTGAATCTCATGGGCATATGAGACTTGCACAACAAACTCTCTGGCTCTACGTCTTTCCTGCATGAACTGGGGCCTAATCCTTTCTAGGTCTGACTTAAATCTTTGAGAATAAGCGCTTACCTGAACGCTGCATCTGCTTCAGACGACCAATTTTGCGTATCCGTTCTTCAGCGAGCGTATCCGCAGCGTCCATGGTAGGAATATTTTCGTCCTGTGAAAGCTGAAAGATTTCCTGAAGGATATCATAAATATGATTTACACGATTATAAGAACGCTTCTCATTGTAGCCTTCAAATTCACCATAGACATTGATAACACCACCAGCATTGATGGCATAATCAGGTGCATACAGCACACCACGGTCCAAAAGAATCTTACCGTGCTTTTCATAATCGGAAAGCACATTGTTGGCAGCACCAGCAATAACCTGACATTTTAGACGATCAATGGTATCATCATTCACGACTGAACCCAGGGCACAGGGAGCAAAGACATCCATTTCTATATCGTAAATCTCCTCAGGAGTGACACCAGTGACATTTTTAATCTTCAACATATCCTGGATGCGTTCTTCTTTAATATCGGTGACAACCACCTTGGCGCCAGCTTCGGACAAATGCTTCACCAGATAAATTCCCACATGACCCAGGCCCTGAACGGCAATCACTTTGCCTTCAAGACTGTCTGAACCATAGGCCTTATTGGCTGCGGCTTTGATACCCACGAATGTTCCATAGGCCGTGAAGGGGGATGGATCACCGGATCCGCCCAGATCTGGGCTCAAGCCAGCTACATAGTCAGTTTCTTCATGAACCCATTCCATCATTTCCGGTGTGGTGTTCACATCCTCGGCAGCTACATAACGACCACCCAGGCTGTCAACCATGCGACCGAAGGCGCGAAAAGCAGCTTCATTGCCAATATCCCGAACGCGACCAATAATCACGGATTTTCCACCACCAAGATTTAAACCAGCCAACGCTGATTTATAGGTCATTCCCTCGGACAGGCGCAAGACATCCCGCAAAGCGGCATCCTCATTTTCATAATTCCAGACACGACACCCCCCCAGGGCTGGCCCCAGACTGGTGTTGTGAACCCCAATAATCGCTTTGAGACCGGTTTCGTCATCCTTGGCGAAAACAACTTGTTCATGATTGTTTAGTGCGGGTGCATCAAAAAATCCCATTTCTTTTCTCTCCTTCTAATTCTTTCTGTAATGCTAATCTGCCAGAAGATGTCTACTGATGACCAGTCTTTGAATCTCGTTGGTACCTTCGTAGATCTGTGTAATCTTCGCGTCACGCATCATGCGTTCCACTTCAAATTCACGGATAAATCCATACCCCCCATGAATCTGAACAGCTTCAGTGCTTACGTACATGGCCGTATCGCCGGCATACATCTTTGCCATTGAGGCCTTTTCTCCAATTGTCTTTCCTTGATCCTTTAACCAGGCCGCCCGGTAAACCAGGAGACGACTGGCATCAACACGTGTGGCCATATCAGCCAGCTTGAATCCAATTCCCTGGAACATGCCGATGGGTTTTCCAAATTGTTCACGCTCTTTGGCATACTGAATAGCTCGCTCCAAGGCACCCTGGGCAATACCCAAGGCCTGAGCTCCAATTCCAATGCGACCAACATCCAATGTGGCCAGAGCTATTTTGAATCCCTGCCCCTCTTCCCCGATGATGTTCTGAGCCGGGATGCGGCAGTTCTCGAAAATCAATTCACTGGTATCTGAACCCCGTATACCCAGCTTATCTTCTTTTTTGCCCGTGGTGAATCCTTCCAGACCCTTTTCCACAACAAATGCAGAAATTCCACGGTGCCCCGCATTTTTGTCAGTCTTGGCAAAAACAACCACAAAATCAGAGCTGATGCCGCTGGTCACCCAGTTTTTAACACCATTCAGTACGTACGAATCGCCGTCCCTGGTGGCGGTGGTCAACATGGCTTTTGCATCGGACCCTGATTGGGGTTCGCTCAGTGAATAAGCGCCAAGTTTTTCACCACTTGAGGTGAGTGGCAGGTATTTTTCTTTCAGGAATTCAGATCCAAATTTGAGGATGGGGTTGGAAAAAAGGGAATTGTTCACAGACATGATTACACATGTCGATGCATCAATCCGAGCTACTTCTTCTAAGGTGATGACATAGCTGAGGGCATCCATTTCTGTACCCCCGTAGGCTTCAGGGACTTGCATCCCCATAAACCCCAGCTCGCCCAATTTCTTGATTACTTCTGTGGGGAATTCAGCTTTTTCGTCACGCTCCATGACGCCAGGCTTAATCTCCGCTTCAGCAAAATCTCTAATGGTCTCGCGGACCATTTTTTGTTCTTCAGTAAGTTCAAAATTCATAATGTGCCTTTATGTATTTTTTTTTACTACATCAGTCTGTCTCTCAAAAATCAGCTGTAACTATAAAAACCTTTCCCCGTTTTGCGTCCCAGTTCCCCGGCTGCAACCATGCGTTTCAGCAAGGGGCATGGACGGTATTTGGGATCTCCTAATCCCGAATACAAAACGTCAAGAATAGATAAGCAAACATCTAGCCCAATTAGGTCGGCCAGGGCAAGTGGTCCCATGGGATGTGCCAATCCCAGGTGCATAATTTCATCAATTGCCTCTTTGGTGGCCACACCTTCCATGAGTGTGAAGACGGCTTCATTGATCATGGGCATAATGATGCGATTGGCTACAAACCCTGGATAGTCATTGGCTTCCACTGGAACCTTGGATAAAGTTTTACTCAGTTCCACAGTGGTGGCGACTGTCTCATCACTGCAAGCATGGCCACGAATAATTTCCACCAGTTTCATCATGGGAACCGGATTCATAAAATGCATCCCTATCACTTTGTCAGGACGGCTGGTCTGTGTGGCAATTTCCGTAATTGAGATCGAGGATGTATTAGAACTGAGAATTACACCAGGTTTTAAAATGGCGTCCAGATCCCGAAACAGTTGAAATTTGACCTCACGATTTTCTGTGGCAGCTTCCACCACAAAGTCACAATCTGCAAGCTCCTGCATGACGGTGGTGGGTTTAATCCGTGCCAGGGTTGCATCCTTGTCACTTTCAGTAATTCGTTCCTTCTTAACCTGTCGATCCAGGTTTTTGGTAATGGTGGCCATCCCCTTCTGGAGAAATGTTTCATTAATATCCAACAAACGGACATCATAACCGGTCTGGGCGAATACATGGGCAATCCCATTTCCCATGGTTCCCGAGCCAATAACGCCTACAGTTTTAATATTCATAATACCCCCTAGATTCGTTCCACAATCATGGCTGAGGCTTCACCGCCACCAATACAGAGCGCTGCCAGCCCAAAATGAGCATCTCTGGCTTCCATGGCATGGAGCAGTGTGGTTAATACGCGTGCCCCAGATGCGCCAATGGGGTGGCCCAAAGATACAGCGCCACCATTCACATTCACCTTGGTGTGGGGAATATTCAATTCATCCATAGCCACCATGGTTACCACTGAGAAGGCTTCATTAATTTCAAAGAGATCTATTTCTCCCAGTGTCATGCCTGCTTTCTTAAGCACGTTGGTGATGGCTTTTACAGGAGCGGTGGTAAACCATTCCGGTGCCTGAGCCGCAGATGACTGGGCAATTACGCGGGCCATGGGCTTTAAACCACGTCGCTCTGCTTCACCTTCACGCATGAGTACCAGGGCTGCTGCACCGTCATTAATTTTTGAGGCATTGGCCGCTGTAATGGTGCCATCTTTTGCAAAAGCTGGACGCAGCTTCACCATTTTTTCAAAATTTCCCCGTTCAGGTTCTTCATCTATGCCAAACTTGATGGGATCACCTTTGCGTTGCGGTATTTCCACGGGGGCGATTTCATTATCAAAACCACCTGATTTCTGTGCATTCAAAGCTCTATTGTAGCTTTCTTTGGCAAATTCATCCTGAGCTTCGCGGGTATATTTATACTCTGTGGCACAGAGTTCACCACTGACACCCATATGAATGCCATCGTAGGCATTTAGTAATCCATCTCTGAGAATTCCATCCACGTTCTGGCCATGACCGAGGCGTTGACCGCTACGAGCACCTGGCAGATAATACGGTACATTAGACATGCTTTCCATACCTCCGGCAACCACAACATTGGCATCTCCAACCTGGATAGCCTGTGAAGCCAACATCACAGATTTTAATCCTGACCCACAGACCTTATTGATGGTGAGACATTCAGTAGCTTCTGGCAATCCAGCATAGATGGCTGCCTGACGTGCAGGTGCCTGGCCTTCATTTGATGTGATCACATTTCCCATGATGACTTCATCAACATCTTCAGGTGAAACCTGACCACTCTCTAACGCCGCCTTGATTGCAACAGCCCCTAATTTCGGTGCCGATATGGAAGATAATCCACCCTGAAAGCCACCGATGGGGGTGCGTTTTGCACTAACAATGGCAACTTGTCGAATAGCTCTGACTCTGCTCATGATGATTCCTTTTAAGTTTTCTCAAATCTGGGACAATGTTAATCTTTATTGCACTCGCTTGTCTATCTGTAGACCCATTGCCGTGCGCACAATAATCATAGTGCCTATGCAATGGTCAAAAATCGTTCCAAAACTGGATATCCCCTGAGGGATGAAAGTTTAGCCCCTGTTTCTAGGTGGCCTTGGGTTGGTCGTAGGCTTTAATAATCCGGCGGACCAGTTTATGTCTTACGATATCACTATCATCAAACTCAACAAAAGCGATCCCTTCAACCTCCTTGAGGATTCTTACAGCTTGGAGTAAACCAGACTCCTCATGCTTGGGCAGGTCAATTTGAGTGGGGTCACCTGTTACTATTATTTTTGAATTCACACCCATGCGGGTAAGAAACATTTTCATTTGCATTTCAGTGGTGTTCTGGGCTTCATCCAGAATAATGTAGGCATGATCCAGGGTTCGTCCCCGCATATAGGCCAGGGGAACTATCTCGATGGTTTTCTGGTCCATGAGAATCCGAACCTTATCATGGGGCATCATATCGAATAGTGCATCATACAGCGGAGCCAGATAGGGATCAACCTTCTCCCGCAAATCACCCGGGAGAAATCCCAGACGTTCACCAGCCTCTACAGCAGGCCGTGTGAGGATGATCTTTTTCACATCACGATTTTTTAATGCTGAAACGGCAAAAGCCACTGCCATGTAGGTTTTTCCAGTTCCCGCAGGTCCCAGACCGAAAACCATGTCCTTATCTCTGGCCGCGGCGAAATAGCGTTCCTGTCCGGCAGTCCTTGGTTTGATCACTTCAGAGCGGGTGAAAAGTACCACGGAATCCAGCCCGGTTTCACCCAGGGCAGATTTTCCAGTCTGGCTCAACCGAATGATGGTCATTACATCATCTTTGTCGATGAATTTCTTGCGGTTAAGCACGGCTGTCATTTCAGTGATGATGGTTTCCACCAGGGTCAGCTTGGATTGCTCACCACGAACAATGAGTTCATCCCCTCTGACATACAGAGCCACCTCAAGGTGATTTTCGATCAATTTCAGGTTGGTATCATTGGCGCCGAGTAGTTCAACGGGGTTTACCTCCCGAATTGGGAGGCGTATTTCAGAGGCAGATTTCGCAGTTGTCAAACCCATACGGCGGGATGAGATTAATTTGTGGCAGGTGAAAATCCAAATAAAAATTGCGCACAAAACCAATGCTCCATCAGAGGTGAATAATGTAAAAAACATTCTGTAGCATATCTGTTGTCAGCTGAAGTAATCCGAATTGTGAAACATAATTTTCAAAATGGTATTTCTACTCAATTTGAGTTAGTTTGAACCATGGTTTAATCACATTTGGTTTACGCAAATGAGCCGGGGGGCTCCATGCTCTATTTCCCGTGGAGCAAGTTGTCTCTATTTCGGCGCTGTGATAATGCACATTATTTGAAGGGGGCTCAAGATGAGTGTGGCGACTTGGAATTTTAAACAAGCCAGAATCCTGACCATCATACTACTCTGTTGTACGCTTTTCTATCCATTCAGTTTGAGCGCTGGTGTAACTGGAAAAATAAGTGGCACCATCACTAATCAGGAGTCGGGCGATCCTCTTGTTGGAGCAACCATTCAAATTCCCGGCACCAACTTCGGCCGTATATCGGATGCAGACGGTAGATTTGTAATCCTCAACATTCCTCCGGGAATCTACACACTCCAGGTGTCTTTTATCGGTTTTGAAACCGTTCGGATTGACAATGTGCCTGTTACAGCAGATTTAACGACCCTCTTCAACCTCCCATTAAAAACTTCCATTCTCGAAGGTCAAGAAGTGGTCGTGCACGCCATGGAGGAAGTCATTGACAAAGATCTTGCTGGAACAAGAGCTGTGGTAACACAAGAAGATTTCAACTCATTGCCCATCACTCAGATGGTTGATGCTCTGACCCTTCAAACTGGTGTAACAAATACAGATAATTACCTGTATGTTCGTGGAGGACGATCCAATCAGGTTGCCTATCTTATCGATGGAGTATACGTGCAGGATCCCCTTCTAGGATCTTTTGCCAATGACCTTGGTACCAACACGATACAGGAGCTCTCACTGCTTAGCGGCACTTTTAATGCTGAGTATGGAAACGCCATGAGTGGGATCGTAAATATTGTCACCAGGGAAGGTGGACGGAGTTGGCAAGCCAGCGTCAAAAGCCGAACCGGGACATTTCAGAATGCTGATGAGAACAAATCTGAGGGTGAAAAAACCACCTGGAATATTGGTGGTCCTCTTCTTGGTGAGGATTTAAGAATATTTGTATCTGGCCAGCATGTAAGGTTAGATAGTTACAAACCCTGGGGATTCAGAGATGAGAATTCTTACACCAGCAAGCTGACCTATACTGGCATATCCAATGTCAAAATCAATGGCATGTATCGAGACTCGTGGAGTAGCTGGAAAAATTACTGGCACAGTTGGAAATACATACCAGAACAGTACTACCAGTATGGATCTACCCGCCGTCATTTCAACTTGAATCTCACCCATACCCTGAGAGAAAACCTGTTTTATGAACTGCGGATTTCACTGTATGAGCAGAACTATCGGAGGGGTGTCTGGATCGATTCAACCTCCAGCTGGAAAGATAGCAGTGAGTACACAGCCTATTCCGATTATGACTGGTATTCTGAAGCCGGTAATGGTTATGAGTTTTATGCACGAAGAGACCCACCAATTTATACCATTTCCACCACCAAAACATTTGACTTTCGTGGGGATATCATCTGGCAGATCAACACCTGGAATGAAGTGAAGATCGGGTTCCAATACAAGGGCCATGATCTGCAATTGGAGAATCCCTACGATCCTCAAAGAGACGTTCCCTATCGCGATGAATACCACATGACTCCCGTTGAAATAGCCGGTTACTTCCAGGACAAAATAGAATTCCCCTTTATCGTAATAAATCTGGGGTTGCGCTTTGACCAAATGGACAATAAAGCAAACTACCGTGAAAATCCGCTAGACGAATCCAGCGAAACAACATCAACCCCTAAAAGTCAGATAAGCCCACGGTTGGGGATTGCCCATCCCATATCCGACAAATCAAAAATCCATTTCGCCTATGGGCATTTTTTCCAGAATCCTCCCTATGCCTACCTGTATAACCGACTTAACTATGATGTAACCGTAACAGCTCCGGTATTCGGTTATCCCGATATGGAGGCAGAAAAAACCATCGCCTATGAATTTGGACTTACCCACCAATTCACACCTGCCCTGCTTGGTCGCTTTAGTGCCTACTTCAAGGATATCACAAATCTGACAGGTACCCATTACTATGGGAAATACACAGAGGATGCACCTGATCGATATGCCTCCTATACGCTCATCATCAACGAAGACTATGCTTTCTCCAAGGGCTTTGAAATCAATTTTGACTTTAAGCCCAAGCCTTTCTTTTCCAGCTCCTTGACCTACACCTATTCCATTGCCCGGGGAAGTGCTTCCTTTGCAGATGAGCAATATCCAAGCACCACCGAATCTACGCTGCTCTACAATCTGGATTTTGACCGAACCCATGGTTTGAACATATTTGGATCCTTGCGAATTGGCAAATCCAAGGGGGTTAGAATACTCAACAGTTATCCCATTGCCAGAACTGATCTGGGTTTCGTATTTCGTACCAGTTCGGGTAGGCCCTATACACCTTCAGGCCGAGATATTGGACTCGTGGAGATAAACTCTCTCCGCAAACCATCTACCTATTCTCTAGATATTGTGGCAGGGAAACGATTCAACCTGGCCGGCAAACTTTCAGCCAGAAGCTTTCTAGAAGTACAGAATCTTACCAATGCCAGAAACGTCCGGTATGTATTTACCTCCACGGGGGAACCGGATTATACACTCAGTCCCGGACATAGTGAAGAGTATATGCATAACCCCAGAAATTTTGGACCTCCCCGTACCATTAGAATCGGCCTCTCGCTGGACTGGAGATAATTATGAATAAAAGAATATATTTCTGTGCTACAATTCTCATACTAATCCAGTGGACCGGAATTCTGGCAAATGAAAAGGAATTGGAGGGGAATGAAAGTGCCCTGGCCAAATCGTCGCTTCTAGATATTTCAGACCAGGCCTATGGAATACACGATGCCAGTAACATCAGACTGTTTTTTGAAAATTATGGTCGATTCTCAAGAAACTCGTTCAGTCGCCCGGATGCTGGTGAATTCCCAATCAATAGTGGTCATAATTATCTCTATCTCATGAGCCCCCTGGTGGGTGTAGCCCCTGATGTTGCTTCCGGGCGCTTAGCCAATGTGATGCAAAGTCGCTATACCAGTAGTAAAGATTGGGATCCTGTGGGAGGTTATCATAGCCCGGCCGCGGCCGCGATTGCCTTTAGCGATAAACCTTCAACCTGGCCGTCCTCAGTCTGGTTCTTCCAGGATAACGAGGGTGAATCCCACATTGTGTCCGATCAGGACAGTTATTGTGTTTATAACGATGACCTCAACCAGGAAGAGGTTTTGGGAATACAAGTCGCCCAGACTGGATACACCTTTGGATTCACTGATTACGAGGATATGATATTTTTCAAATTTGAGGTCACCAACCAATCCTCGGCGAGCTACGATAGCGTCTATTTCGGTTTGTATCATGACTACGATATTGGAAATGATCCCGGTGGATATAACGATTACACAGATGATTTGCTCACCTTTGATGCTGCCAACAATTTCCTCACCGTCTATGATAGTGATGGGTTTTCACCAGAGTGGAATACGGAGCCAGCCCACATGGGGATTGTCATGTTAGAAACGCCCATGCTTGATGGATCAATGGCCGGTATTACTGATATGCACTATGGAATATTTGAATCTGATGAAGCAACACAGATGGCGTTACTGTCAAGCAATATCGAGTATATCCCAGATGGAATTAATCCTTATCATTTCTTCCATACAGGCAATTCAGGAGATATACATTTTGATGATCCCGGACTCATTCCCAGCGGAGGTGCTGATATGTATGGCACTATCTCATCAGGACCTTTTGATCTATCTCCAAGCGATACACTGACCTTCGTCATTGGGTTAATTGCAGGACTTACTGAAACAGATCTTTATACTAACCTAAATCTTGCGCAGGGGCTGCACGCAGGCGGTTACAAATTACCAAAACCCCCTCCTGCTCCACTTCTGGTTGGGAAGGCTGAGCACAATAAGATTACGCTCTCCTGGACCAATGAGAGCGAAGCTGAATATGATGAGGCATCGGGTGTAAAGGATTTTGAGGGATACAACCTATACAAAAGTCTTGACCAGGGATTAAACTGGGATCAAATCGACCGGAATGACTTCCCGGAAACAGGCTCCAAGACTGTCCCTCTGATCAGTTTTGATCGCGTAAACGGATTTGGTGATGATGCAGGACTTCGCTATACCTATGTGGATAGTACGGTAACCGATGGCTTTGAATATTGGTATTCAATCACGGCATTTGATCATGGTGATGGTCACATTGGGAGCCTGGAAAGCCCTATTGGCAACACCGTGGAGGCGAACAACGTCATCAGTATCACTCCCGTATCCGAAGCTGCCGCCGTTGAAAAACCTACTGTTTCAGGATTAGTACATCTGGGCGGCAATTCCAACTACATCCTGAAGGCGGCTCCGCAAGTACAAGAACAGTTAAGTACCTATAGCTACGATCTGAGCTTCAAGTATGCATTTCAGAACGAAATAGGCAATCCTGGAGTGTGGGGAACTGTTGATATTGTGGATTCCAGTCTGGTCCCCACCGTAAATTTTGGATTCAGGTTTACAGCTACGGATGAGATAGATATAATTAACCTTGATACTCAGGAGATATACTGGTCTGGTGGTTTGTATCTTAACGTGCCCTATCCATTTGAGGACTATTTCACTGTGACCTTCTATCAGGCAGACACGCTCAATCTACCCAACACAGGTGATTTACTGAGTCTGAACTTTTGTGCTGAGTTACTGCGCTATGATGGTCAGGATACTATACAAGTTATAGCACCTCAACGTTTTGACCCCAAAATAGACCTGGTATCAGATGATGGACTAATCTTGAGCATGAATCCCCAGGCTGAAATTCAGAATATTAATGTACCTCCCGTCCTGGACTTTGAGGTTGAACTGGAGGTGGCTGACTCAGATTCAATTCAAGATATGGATTATCAGATTACCGTCACTGGCTCAGGTGTAAATACTGATGGAAACACCTATATTGTGCTCAGGTCCACTGATGAAAATTCCATGATTCTGGGAGCGGCCGATACTCTCACCAATGGCTGGGGTCTCCAATACAGAGGGGTGACTGCCTGGATTGGGTTTGATATGGAAAATCCGCCACCCAACGGGACCATGATTACTTTTTCAACCATACCCAAACATCCTCCCACCATCCAGGACTATTACCGTTTTGGAATTATCGACGCAGAGGTAAACCTGGAGCTATTATCAGATGAATTGGACCAGATTCGAGTCGTGCCTAATCC
>JAERTH010000051.1 GCA_016844955.1 Fidelibacterota bacterium
TGAGCGGCCTAGAGAGAGGAAAAGCAAGCACAGCTCTAGCAGAGATCGCAGAGACGGAAAGGAAGTTATCTGTTCCTCTTAGTGACCTGGCGAAAGTAAAAACAAGCAGAGCTCACGCAGAGAGCGCAGAGTCGCAAAAGAAGTTATCTCTGCGTCTTAGCGGCCTAGCGAGAGGAAAAACAAGCACAGCACTCGCAGAGAGCGCAGAGTCGCAAAAGAAGTTATCTCTGCGACTTAGCGGTCTAGCGAGAGGAAAAACAAGCACAGCTCTCGCGGGGCAAGCAGAGTAGCAGTATACACTATGGCAATTACTTTATTCAATTAACGCACATCAAGGTTGTTGAGCATGCATGAAAATGAATTATCCAAAATTATTCTTGATATAAGTATGAAAATTCACAAGACCTTGGGACCGGGCCTGTTTGAATCAGTCTATGAAGGAATCTTTTGTTATGAGCTTCGGCAAGCTGGATTGAAATTTGATGCTCAGATTGAGGTTCCTGTTATTTATGAGGGGAAAAGGTTTGAAAAAGGATTTCGAGCTGATATAATTGTTGAAAACAAAGTCCTTATTGAGTTAAAGTCTGTGGAAAGATTAGCTACGGTTCACAAAAAGCAGGTTTTAACGTATCTTAAATTGACCCAGCTCAAACTTGGCCTTCTCATTAATTTCAATGAAAAACTATTGAAGAGTGGATTTGTCCGAATTGTGAATGGTTTAGAGGATGTATAGATGATGGACTCTGCGTCTTTGCGAACGAAGTAAAGCAATCCCCTTTATGATGAAAAACATTCGAGATCACCACGTTCGTACCTCGCTTGCGAATACGGGCTTAATAAAATGGAACTGGATTACACATGACATCATCACATAAAAAAGTACACATCATCAGCCTGGGTTGTGTTAAGAATACTGTTGATAGTGAGATCATTGCCGGGGGGCTGGAAGCAGCAGGAATTGAGTTGGTTGAGGAAGCTGAATCAGCCAATACTATCATCATCAATACTTGTGGATTTATCGGCGATGCCAAGCAGGAATCAGTTGAAGTGATACTGGATGCCGCCCAATTGAAGACAGAGGGGCAACTTGAGGAGCTATTGGTAGCAGGCTGTCTGTCAGCGCGTTACAAGAAAGAGCTTACCCGGGAAATGCCAGAAGTAGACAAATTCTTTGTTACTGAAGACTTCCGCAAAATATTTGATCATATCGCTTCAAAACCACATCTGGCTGACGACCCAGATCATTGGAGGAAGCTACTCACTCCCAGACACTATGCTTATCTCAAGATCAGCGAAGGCTGTGATAATGTCTGTAGTTTTTGTGCCATTCCACTCATGCGTGGCAAACAGCGGAGTCGTAGTATTGGGGATCTGGTGAAGGAAGCTAATTCGCTGGTGACCCGTGGAGTAAGAGAGATGATCGTTATTGCTCAGGATAGCACGACCTACGGTTGGGACCTAAAGCCCAAGCGGTATTTGCATGAGCTATTGACTGAGTTAGATCAGGTTGAGGGGCTGGATTGGATCAGATTACACTATGCCCATCCTTCCCATTTTTCCAGGAAGCTTATTCCGGTGTTAAAAAATGCCCGGAGAATCCTGCCCTATCTGGATATTCCCGTTCAGCATGCTTCTACCAATATGCTATCAGCGATGAAGCGTGGTCTGGACGCTGATGGTCTGAGACGACTGTTGCTAGATTTGAGATCAGAAATCCCCAACTTGAAATTGAGAACCTCAGTTATCGTCGGATTCCCGGGGGAGACCCAGGAAGATTTTGATACACTGCTTGATTTTCTCGAAGAAATTCAATTTGATCGGCTTGGAGTATTTACCTATTCAGAAGAGGAAGACACCAGCGGAGCAGAATTAGAAGATGATGTTCCACCTGAAGTGAAAATTGAACGCATGGATGCAGTTATGGATTTGCAGCACAGCATTTCATTCAATAAGAACCAGGAGCTTATCGGGCAAGAAGTGGATATTATTATCGACTCCCCTGACCCAGAGGTTGAGGGACAAATGCTGGGTCGCACGATCTGGGATGCACCTGAAATTGATCAGGTCGTCATGGTGAGTGGTAGCTATGAGCCTGGAACTATTGTCAGATTGAAGATTGATGATGCTGGTGCTTATGAATTGAATGCATCAGGGATTCAGGATTCACTCATCAGTATTGATGGCATCAATTAGACTAATTACAGCTGGAATAATGCTATAGCAGGTAAATTATACTGCTAGATCGGTGATTTGTTTGATACCAAATCATACTGGCATTAAGGTTTTGAAATGCTTATATCCCGATAACTCAAATCAATCGCAGGAAATACAATGACTGATAAAAAA
Source organism: Fidelibacterota bacterium (assembly GCA_016844955.1). Lineage (GTDB taxonomy): Bacteria > Fidelibacterota > UBA8477 > UBA8477 > JABMPR01 > JABMPR01. The sequence goes on from JAERTH010000051.1 coordinate 2,347, forward strand.
TCAAAAATAATATATCTAATCGATGGATCAGCACTGGTCTATCGCTCACATTTTGCTTTCATTCGCAATCCCTTGATTAACTCCAAAGGACAATTGGTAAGTGCTATCTACGGATTTATGAATGCCCTGTTGCGACTCATGGCCCGTGAACAGCCGGAATACCTGGCAGTGGTTATGGACACCAAGGAAAAGACATTTCGCCATAAACAATACCCAGAATACAAAGCCACTCGGGAGAAGATGCCCGATGAACTGGCCGAACAGTTACCTGTTATTGATGATCTGGTTACCAAATTGAATATACCCTATTTAAAACGGGAAGGGTTTGAAGCAGATGATATTATTGGCACCCTCTCAAAAATGGCTGCAGAGGAGGGGTTTCAGGTCCGTGTGCTTTCTGGAGATAAGGATTTTGCACAACTCGTGAATGACAGTGTGCATATTGTGAATCCCAAGGATAATGTGTCCTGGACACCATCCTACGTGAAGGAAAAGTGGGGGGTCCCACCTGAAATGATTATTGATTTGCTGGGGCTCATGGGAGACGCCTCTGATAATGTCCCTGGCGTTCCAGGAGTAGGGCCAAAGACCGCCGTCAAGTTGATCTCCGAGCACGGAAGTATCCTTGATCTCTATGACAACCTTGACAATGTTAAAAATCCCAAGTTAAAACTGAAGCTGGAAGAAAACCGCGAGAAAGCCCTGCTCTCCCGTGAGCTGGTGACCATCAAGACTGATATGGATGCCATGCCATCATGGGATGAGATAAAAATTGATTCAATGGATATTGATGCAACCCGCAGTGTTTTTCAGACTTTTGAGCTGTTTAACCTGATGAAGCCCCTGGATGAAGTTCGAGCGCTCTATGCCGATGGAGAGGCACCCAGTCGACCTGAGAGAAGCAGGAACTATACTGTCGTTAAGCACATTCCTGAGTTAATTGAGCTGGTGGAAACGTTGAAACAAAAGGATATGGTGGCCTTTGATCTGGAAACCACCAGTCTGGATGTATTAACCACTGAAATAGTCGGTCTCTCGTTCAGTTGGGAGGCCAATCAGGGTGTCTATGTGGCTGTGAAATACCCCAATCCACCTGATGGATGCTTTACCGAAGATGATATTCAGATTGTCCTGCGGGAATTGAAGCCTTTCTGGGAGTCAGAAACGATTCATAAAACCGGACATAATCTCAAATTCGACCTGGCAGTACTAAAAAGCCATAATATTAATGTAAATGGTGTCACGTTTGACTCGCAGATAGCTGGATACCTGGTGAACCCAGGTGGCAGGGGTTATGGAATGAATGACCTGAGTGTTCAATACCTGGGGATTGATCCTATCCACATCGAGGATTTGATCGGGAAGGGCAAAGATCAGATTACCATGGATCTGGTAAGCCTTGATATGGTCAGTGAATACGCAGCGGAAGATGCCGATATTTCTTTCCAGCTATATGAAATATTGTCAGAAAAGATTGCTAAAGATGACCTGAAATCCGTTCTTAATGATATCGACCTGCCATTGATGCCCGTCCTGCTTCAGATGGAGCGAGAGGGCACTTTTGTGGATGCAGATATTCTGGGCGAGATGTCGGAAAATCTGGGGCAGGAACTCATTCGGTTGGAAAAAGCCATCTATGAAGAGGCTGGTGAAGAATTCAATGTGGCGTCGCCTCGCCAGGTTGCTGAGATTCTGTTTGAGAAAAAGGGTATCAAGCCTATTCGGAAAACCAAAACCGGTTACTCTACAGATGTGAACGTGCTGCAGATACTTGCCAAGGAACATGCCATTCCCCGCTACATGCTGGATTATCGACAGGTCGCCAAGCTGAAATCCACCTACACTGATACCTTGCCTTTGCTAATTCACGAAAAGACCGGTCGGATTCATTCCAATTTTAACCAGACCATTGCTGCCACAGGCCGGTTGAGCTCAACCAATCCCAATTTCCAGAATATCCCAGTACGCACGGAGATGGGACGGGATATTCGCAAAGCCTTCCGACCACAAAATGAGGGCTGGAAAATTCTGGCGGCGGATTACTCCCAGATTGAATTGAGGCTCATGGCTCAGTATTCAAAAGATGAGCGACTTATAGAGGCCTTCAAGAATGGGGAGGACATTCATACTGCCACAGCTGCGCACGTATTCGGTACGGATTTGTTTGGTGTCAATCCTGACCAGCGCAGAAGAGCCAAGGTGGTCAACTTTGGGATCATGTATGGAGCAGGGCCTTTTCGCATGTCCAATGAGCTTGAAATATCCAGGACTGAGGCTGCTGAGCTGATCAGTGAATACTTCAATACTTATCCAGGTATCCGCAGCTACCTGGATGATACCATCGCTTTTGCTCGGGAGCACAAATATGTCCAGACCCTGTTTGGTCGCAAGCGTCCAGTACCTGATATTGATGCATCGAATCGGATGAGCAGGGAGGGGGCGGAACGAATCGCCACCAATATGCCCATTCAGGGGACAGCGGCTGATATCATAAAATTGGCCATGATTCAAGTCCACAAACGGATGCGGGATGAAGGTTTTGCCAGTAAAATGATCCTTCAGGTCCACGATGAATTGGTCTTCGAAGTACTAGAGGAGGAATTAGAACGCCTGACCATCCTGGTTCGTGAGACCATGGAGAATGCCGTTCAACTGGATATTCCATTGACTGTAGACATTGGTATTGGGGATAACTGGCTGGAAGCCCACTAAGTAACACCAAGTCTTCAAAAATTTAGGCAATAGTCAATAATACTTAAAATATTGTGTGGTGTGATTTCAACTATGGTTCGAAAATATTCTTAATATAGTTAATAAATAAATAGTATTAACTAACCTTAATCATATATTGGCATCGAAATTGCAAAATGGGTTGATGTTAAATCTTTGAGAATGTTTAATGATATGCGTCCCAAGGGGGACAATTATTTTGTTTAAGTGTTCCATTTATATTAGTTTTAAGTACATTGATAAATGCTCAAATAAATTAATTATTTCTTGGGAGAGTTAACTGGCATTCAGTTAAACTGTCGTTCGGAAAATTACACTTGAGGGTCATTATATGAGAAAAGTGAATCTAATTCTTGTCCTGCTAGCCATTGTGTCAACAACTATGGCAGCAACCACCGGGAAAATTTCTGGGATGGTCACCGAAAAAGGCAATGGTGAACCCATGATTGGGGTAAATATAATCGTTGAGGGGACCAGTCTTGGAGCCGTAACCAACATTGATGGTTACTATGTAATCCTGAATGTTCCCCCGGGTTTTCATGAATTGAAGGCCAGCATGATTGGATACTCACAATACACAATACAGGGTATCCGGGTTGAGATTGACCGGACTGCTACTGTCAATATCCAGATGGCAGAAGAAATCCTTGAAGGTGAATCTGTAGTTATTACCGCCGAACGCAAGGTCATCAAAATGGATGTGGCTGCCAGTCAGCGCAGTGTTACTGCTGAGGGTATCGAAGAATTGCCAGTCACCAGTGTGTCTGAGGTTTTGACGCTCCAGGCTGGTGTGAGCGGTTTTTCTGTCCGTGGTGGTGGTACCGATGAGACTTCACTCATGATTGATGGTATTGAGTTAAAAGATCAGCGTACCAATCAACCCATCACTGGAATACCTCTGAGTGCTGTACAGGAGATATCGGTTCAAACTGGTGGCTTTAGTGCTGAATACGGAAATGTTCGCTCAGGTGTTGTTAATGTTGTGACCAAAGATGGTAGCGGTGGCTATAGCGGTACACTTACTATCAAGCACAGCGCAGCCGAACCCAAACATTTCGGCATTTCGCCCTATGATGAAGATTCATTTTTCATGCGTCCTTATCTTGACGATGCCGTAGCATGGACTGGCACAGAAAATGGTGAAACCTACACCGATGCCAATAACAATGGCTACTGGGATGAAGGTGAAGCTTACACCGATTTAAATGGGGACGGTTCCTATACTGCCTGGGATAAATATATTCAGCGGCAATATCCAACATTTGATGGGTGGAATGCAATATCTGAAGCCACTCTGGCTAATGATGATCCCAGTGATGATTTAACGCCAACAGCTGCCAAGCGTTTGTATGAATGGCAATACCGGAAAGCTGGTAATATTGTCAATCCTGATATTAACATTGATGGTGGCTTTGGTGGCCCCGTGCCATTTATAGGGGAACAACTTGGGAATTTGAGATTCTTCTTGTCATATCGTCAGGAGAATAACGAATACCTATACCCCGTATCTGAGACAGGGACGCTTTCAAAAACAGCATTGCTGCGGATGACCTCAGATGTATCAGAATCTCAGAAACTTAATTTTACTTATATGTCCGGTAAACTCAATGCTACTACCTCTTCACGGGGTGGATTAACCAGTTATATGTCATCAGTATGGACACTTGCCTCCCAGGTGAATCGGGCTGGATTTACCATGCCCTGGAGACTCTACTCCAACGAATATTGGGCACCAACGGAAGTGACCCATTCCACCTTTTCAGCAAAATTCACACATCTCTTGAGTTCTGCAGCATACTATGAAGTCATTGCGAAACATACGGAAAAACATTACCAGACCGGTCCTGGTGCTGGTCGTAATTTTGATCTGAGCTATGAGATTTTCCCTGGTTATTTCGTGGATGAAGCACCTATCGGCTTCTCTGGCACACCTGTGACTACGGTTGATGGAAAGATGAACATGGGTGGCGCTGTCAGCACCTCGCGTGATCAGTCCGTGGTCAAAACAACCTCCCTCAGTGGAGATTATGTAAATCAATTCAATCAGAACAATCAGATAAAAGCTGGTTTTGATTTTGTTTACGACGATCTGGAGATGGAATTCGGATCTCTCAATTATTTCTTGCCAGAAGGTAACTATTGGACCCGTATGTATTACAACCCTTTCCGTTTTACCGCCTACATACAGGATAAAATGGAATTTGAGGGCTTTATTGCATCCCTGGGTTTAAATGCTGAACTGATCAGTCCCAATGCTTCCTGGTATCAGGTTGATCCCTATGATGGCAGTTTTTATTCAGCGGGTTATAGTGAATCTTTGGAAGACAGTTTTGAAAAAGAAGATATCAAGCCTCGTTTATATGTGAGTCCCAGATTATCAATTTCACATCCTATTACTATCAATTCAAAACTGTATTTCAACTATGGCCATTATCGACAGTTGCCTACCTCTGAGAGCCTGTTCAGAGTACAACGAAAAGCAGTTCTCAATTCCGAGCGTGAAATTGAGGATCTTACCCAGTTATCCTATATAGGAGATCCTACGCTGGATCAGGCCAAGACCATCTCTTATGAATTGGGTTATGATCATGCCTTGTTTGACACTTACCTGTTACACGTGGCAGCTTATTATAAGGATATTTCTGATCAACAGGACTGGACCAGATTCATCAGTGCCAATGGCCAGGTGAATTATAGTCAACTCACTGCCAACAGTTATGAAGATATCCGCGGTTTTGAAGCGGATCTGTCCAAGATGGTGGGTGATTGGTTAACTGGAAATGTGAACTTTGAGTACCGAGTGAACACATCAGGATACTTTGGGGTTAAATATTACTATGAGAATCCCAGTGAACAGCGTGACTATCTCAGGAATAACACTGTCCAGAGTAAACCTCGTCCGACTCCTCGTGTAAAATCAGTTCTGGATTTTCATACCCCTCGAAATTATGGTCCCACCATATTTGGTCAAAAACCGCTGGCAGAATGGCATCTTAATGTCATTAGCAGTTGGAGAGCCGGATCCTGGTTTGCATATAATCCCAAAGGTATCGAAGGTATCGGTTACAATTTCAGATGGCAGGATTCAAGGGCTGTCAACTTGAAATTCTCAAAAATTTTCCAGGCCGGAAATATGAGCATCAAGTTTTTTGCTGATATCGACAACGCCCTAAACTTTAAAACCTTTAGCAATTATGGTTATGAAGATATTCATGATTATGACTTTTACCTGGGTTCACTCTTACTCCCAGTTGATAAGCTGGAGGCCATAGGTCAACCCATTCTACCAGGCATCGCACATGATGATAATCCTGGAGATGTCAGACCCACGGATGTTGATTTTGTTCCCATCGAATGGATTGGCAACGTGGATAACATACCGGATACAGACCGCAGCGAGCTGGCGATCTACTATGATGCTGAAACTGAGCGTTACCTGCAATTTGATCACAATACCGGGTGGGAAGATGTTGATCCTGCCTATCTAGATAAAGTAGTTGAAGATAAAGCATATATCGATATGCCAAATCAGAGTTCATTCATATTCCTTTCACCCCGGGATGTTTTTCTCGGTATCAACATTTCTTACGATTTCTAGAAGTTGGAGGATGCATGAATAAGGGAAACATATTTATGATAGACAATAAAGCGAAACGTAAGGTTTACCTGCAATCTGTGGTCTTTTTGTTGGCCGTCGGTCTGCTGGTAAATTTTGTATCTGCTGCTGAGAGCAAATGGATAGCTGTGGGTAATTTGCACAACTGGTACTCCGAGGAAGGCTGTGAAGTTGAAGTCGGACGTACAGGCCAGATTAGAGACCAGCAGGATGGATTGCGCTGGCCTGCTCAGTTTAGTTCTCAGGATGCGCAAGCTGCCAAAGCCCTCTGGATTGGGACATCTGATTTCTATGACGATCTGGTAGATGTAGATTTTGACTATAAGGTAGCTCATGTTGGACCTAGAGGACCGGTGGATACAAAGACTGAGATCCTCATCCAGAAATTTAAAATGTATGGAAAATATGATCACCCTGCTGTCTACGTGGATGGTGATCCTGCCAGTACCTTGCAATATCTTGATATTGTGGACAGTGTTGACGCTGACATGCAGGAGGACCGTCGGATAGTGAATGTTGTTAACACATCAACGGGTATCACCATGACACGTACCATCCGTGGTTTCTCTAATCAAAATCATGATAATTATCATATAGTTGACTACGTGTTTGAGAATACAGGCATTTACAATACTGACGGGGATACCTACAACAAGGACTTAACAGGTGTTTATTTCTCCATGCAATATCGCTATGCCCCAACCAGGGAAAGCGGTCCTTATGGCGCTGGTGGATACTGGGCTCCTCAGAATACTGCCTGGGGTGCGAACACTGTAAACGAGGTCATTGGTGAAAATCCTGCAGACAATGAGATGCGGGCAGCCTATTCATGGCATGGATTACACTCTACAGCGGCTGATGGCCACGACAATATTGGTTCCCCGTATTACGGAGAGGGTGGCGATGGTCACTTAAGTGCCCAGCATTTTGTAGGTGTGGTTACCCTGCATGCTGACAAATCAACCACCGATCCAAGTGATGATCTATATCAACCCTCAACAACATGGTATACCGGATCTGACGAACCCATCACTCAGAGCAATGATCAATTCAATCCAGTAAAGATGCAGGAACGCTATCTACACATGGCATCCGGTCATCCCCCCATTTCTCACGCCGAATCCATTGGTGATGATTATGCGGACACCTGGGGTACAGACGCCGGGGGCTATTCCCAGCTAATTGCTTATGGTCCCTATGATATGGCACCCGGTGAAAAAATTCACATTGTTATCGCTGAGGGTGTTGCTGGAATCACACGGGAAATGTGTTATGAGGTCGGAGGAAACTGGTTTTATGATGATGTAGCAGTCGGTGATCTTCTGAATCCGGATGGTAGTGTTCCGGCAGATAAGGATGAGTACAAGAATAATTGGGTGTTTACCGGTGAAGATTCGCTGATGCAGACCTTCCGTCGTGCCCATGATACCTTTGAAGCTGAT
>JAERTH010000052.1 GCA_016844955.1 Fidelibacterota bacterium
CGTGGATTGGATGTCAACCAGTCTGTATCATTGGCCAGGGTATACGCTGCTATGCGGTAGCTGTAATAGAAATCACCATACTGCAATTCGCTATCAACAAATTCCGTAATTGAAGATCCAACCGTATCCAGCGCAACAAAACCAGCACCATCATCAATATCTCTCTGGATGATATAGCCGGCTTCAAACTCGCAGTTATCAGACCAGACCAGGCTGAGCTCATGGTCGGATACAGGTGTTACAACCAGATCACTGGGCAGATCGGGAAAAACAGTGGCAACAGGTAGACTCTCGATCCAGTCAGTCTGTACCTGGGTTGTGAATGCAGCCAGTCTGTATTGGTATGATTCCCCAAAGGCCAGACCACTGTCTCTATAAGCAATGGCATCAACACCAAGTTCCACCACATTCTCCCAGCCACTTCCGTCATTTCTTTCCAGACGATAACCATCTTCAAAACTGCTGTTGTCTAACCAGTTAAGCTGAATCTCGGTATCGCTCAGAGGAGCCAAGGCAAAATCACTGGGTGCCAGAGGTGCCATGGTCTCTAAACTCAGACTACTGGCCCAACTTGATTGATTGCTCTCCGTGACTGCTGCCACGCGATAGCTGTATTCGCTACCAAACACCAGGTTGGAATCGATGAATTGAGTGGTATTGGGGAGTAATGTTTCCAATAGCCCAAATCCAGCACCATCAACATTGCGTTCCAGTCGGTAGGCAGACTCAAAGTGGCAATTATCAACCCAGGAAATCCATATTTCAGCATCACTGAGGGCTTCCACATCAATGTTGGTTGGTGTGTCCGGGAATAAGGTCTGAATGGTTGTGCTGGTAAGATAGTCCGAGGTATTGTATTGCGTTTGAGCAGCCACTCTGAATGCATAATCCAGACCGAATTCAAGCCCTGCAATGGTAACAGCGGTACTATTGGGACCAATTGAATCAACCTGCAAAAAGTCCCCTCCAGTACTCACTTCAATGATATAGTTATCCTCAAACTCACAATTGTCCAACCATGACAGGCCAATGGTTGTATCATTCAATGCTTCCATCACCAGATTGGTGGGCTCAGGAAAGACTGTGGAAGCTACTGCACTAATAGCCGACTCAGATTCGTTGGTTTCAGTATAGGCCACAATTTGGTACCTGTACTCAACACCATAGCTCAAACCCGTGTCGACAAATTCTTCGACATCCTGAGTTACTGAACCAACGCTATCATATTCTGCATCAGTCGCTCGTCGAATGATAAAACCGTCCTCAAATTCACTGTGGTCTTCCCAGTTTACCTGGAGTTGGTGGTCATCTATTGTTGAAACTACGGCACCAGTGGGACGCGGAAAGACGGTCTGGATCGGGTCACTTGAGACCAGGGTTGAGTATATGTCTGTCGAAAATGATGATATCCTGTAGGTATAGGTCGGTCCATGCAGGAGTCCTGTATCAGTAAAATCTGATGCAGTGGCAGGAAGGTCAGCGGCGATGGTTACCCAGTTCTCCTCACCATCCTGGTCACGTTCAAGAAGATACCCTACAACCAGATCATTGTAGTCCACCCATGAAAGTTCGACGGTAGCGTCATCCACTGTATACACATTTAAGCTGTAAGGTGGTGGAAATGAGTCAGTAAGTATGGAACCACTGGTGGCCCAGGCTGACTGATTATAATTTGTAAATGCAGCAACTCTATAGGTATACCGGGATCCTTCTGACAGGTCCTCATCGATATACTCAGTTGAATTTTGACTCAGCGTATCAATGGCAACCCAGCCGGTTCCATCATTCCGCTCCACATAGAACCCACTCTCAAATTCACACTCATCGGTCCATAGCAGTCTGATTTTTGCCTCATTTATTGGAAATCCTGAGACATAATAAGGATGGGGAAACACAGTATTTGTTTGAGAGCTAATCGTGTGTTGTGAAGTGTTATGCCTTGTGTATGCAGATACCCGATAGCGGTAAGTTGAACCATAATTCAGGGCAGTATCCAGAAAAGTTGTCTGATTGGCATCCAGATCAGCAATCTGGACATAGTCAGAACCATCACTTCTCCGCTCGAGTATAAAGCCTTCCTCAAATATTGTGTTGTCCCTCCACTCAAGGGATATCTGAGCATCGTTGAGTGCAAAGGTGGTAAAGTATGATGGTGCAGTAAAGTAGGTCTGTCGGGTGCTGGAGTGTACCCATTCAGATATATTCCTGGGTGTATATGCAGCCAGTCGATACGTGTAGGAAACCCCATCAGTTAAAGCGGTGTCGGTGTAAGTTTCTGTATTGGGAACAAAATCTGCTATATGAACAAAACCACTACCATCATCCCGCTCCAGAGCATAACCTGATTCAAAACTACAGTTGTCCCGCCACTCTAACTGCATCGAGGCGTCGTTTACCGGAGTGATGTAAAAGTAAGTGGGTCGTGGAAAATCAGTGATGACTTCATTACTGGTGGCCCAATCAGAGACATTCTGGTCAGTAAAAGCAGCGACTCGATATTGATATTGGAGTCCATGGGTGAGACCAGTATCACTATAAGTAGAGGCTGATGCTGGTATTCTGGCAATTTCAACAAAGCCATTACCATCTTCCCGTTCTATGACAAAACCTATGTGTATTACATTAACATCCTGCCAGCTCAAGTCAATGCGGGCATCCTGGTCAGGATCCACAACCAGCCAATAGGGTGCGATAAGATCCACTGTGGAAACTGATGAGGAAATCAGCCACTCCGATTGATTTGCGTCCGTGAATGCAGCGACACGATAGATGTAGATGGTGCCGGCATTTAAGCCAGTATCAGAATATTCGGTAACATCCGCATTCACGTTCGCCAAAAAATTAAAACCGGCGCCATCATTGCGCTCGATTATAAACCCTGCTTCAAAAATGGAGTTATCCTCCCAGGAAATATCCAAAGCTGCATCACTTTTGGGGGTAACCTTAATTTCAGTGGGTTGCGGGAAAACAGTCTGCAATGAGTCAAGAGTTGACCATACGGACTGATTGTTATCAGTCACGGTTGCGATGCGGTATTCATAGAATTCGCCAAAGATGAGCCCGGCATCAAGGAAGTGTGTGGAATCGGGTGGCAATAGCACCAGGTCCTCTTGATTGCGCTGCAGGAGATAGCCGGTTTCATAGGTATAGACATCGGTCCAACTGAGATAGGTTGTGGTATCTGAGAGGATATCAACTGAGAAATTTGGAGGTGGTAGAAAACTGATGCTATCCAGAAGTTCGTTGGAATATTCTGAATAATTTACTTCAACTTTTGCCTGGAGTCGGTAGGCGTAGGTACTTCCAATTTGGAGACCACTATCAATATAGGTGACCTCTACGACTGGCACCTCAGCTATTGATTCCCAGGTCAGGCTATCCGTCTTGCGGAAGATGACGATTTCCTCTGCATACTCTTCGCTGTTTTTCCACCGGAGACGAATCTCAGTATCGGAAATAGCCTCTACTGCCAAGAGGGTTGGCTCTGTCAATGAATAGCGGGGATCTTCAGGTGGTGGGTCTTCACAGGTAAGCAGGACCAGTCCCATGGAAATGATAAGTAGAAACAGGATCGCTTGTACTGGACTTTTTGATTTGCTTTGCGTTCTCATTTCGGGCACCATCCTATTTGAAGTTCGGGCTATTGGCCAAGTATTTCATCGATTCGTGTGAAATCTAATAGCTGTAAATTTATCTTAATAGCAATGCGATAGCAAGCCTTTGACCTCGCGGGTTCTCAGGCTGTGGAAATGCTTTTGCCACAGATTTACACGGATCTGCACAGATTGGTTTTTGTAGCTTGATCAAACAGATTTAAATACAAATTTTATTGAGAGAACCTGTCCCTCCGCCGTGGATATACACGGACACAGATTAGATATGGAGGCTGAGCTACCAGGGGATTAACCTTGCGAAGGTTCCCAACCTTCGCAAGGTTACCAGTTTTCCTAGATACGCTGACTATTTTATCATGAGCATTTTAATAGTCTGGCTGAAATTTCCCGCATCCAGCCGTGCGAAGTACACACCAGTACTGACCGCATGACCGAAATCATCAACGCCATTCCATTGGACTTGATAGCTTGAGGGTAGTTGAAAACCGGATTGAAGTATATTGACCAGACAACCCTGGATGTCATATATAGTCAGGGTTGCGAGACCGGCTTCTGGTAGGTCATACTTGATTGTGGTTGTTGGATTAAAGGGGTTTGGGTAGTTGTCCATTAATGCAAACTGGGTTGGTATTTTAGCCCCACTCTCAATTGCTCCTACTGGCAATGAGCAGCCAATGGTAAAAGCACCCATATCCTGACCATTCTGAGCACTACCAAGACATGGGGATCCTTCCGCGAGGGTATAAACTGATTCCCAGGGGTCACAAAACTGGGGGTCTAAATCAATATTGCCCTCTAACCATGTTACAGTACCAGCATCACCAACTACCTGTCCATCTACAGCCTGAACATTTGAGTACGAGAATTCTATAGTTGCATCAAAATCACTGGCATAGTATTGATCAGGAATATTATCTCTCATGATCGAATTCATCATTGTTGCCGTTGCTAAATTTTTGATACCCCCCCCTTGCTCAGAGGCAACATTGTCAACAATAGTGGTATGATTCATTGTTGTACTCCCATGAACAAGCCAAAGGGCACCACCTCCCAGACCACCATGGCGTCCATCGGCAACATTTCCAGCCATCAATACATTGTTCATGTTTAAAGTACCATGCGAGAGAATCCCAGCACCAATATCAGCGGTATTTTCCACAATATTGACATTCTCAAGTGATACTGAACCACTAGATCTTACATACATCCCACCACCCGTATTACCTGTAATAGTTACTGAGTCCAGACTGAGCATTGTACCTGAGCCAACATTAATACCGCAACCTCCCCCGGTAATTGACAAGTTGCTGATTGTTGAAACATCACAGTAAAGTTGGAATACTCCATTCTGGCCTTCTGCATCCAATATTACTCCTGTCTCAGATTCGCCAACCAGGTCAATATGACTGGTCGGAGTTATAGGGAACACTTCCCCAGTAGTGGATGGGCTATAGGTTCCTTCTGCTAAATATATTGTATGGTTACCAAGCATAATAGAGTTAGCATAGCTAATGTTTTTCAAAGGATTATTCGGTGTGGTTCCAGAGTTTGTATTTGCTCCGGAAGGACTGATATAAAGATCTTGATCCATCTGACTTTGTTTTCCATTCATAATATCAAATGTGAATTTATTCCTAGGTGTTGCGTGGAAATCGGTGGGCTGCAAAACAGTGAATGTATCTACCACCACCTGCAAGTTCCCAAAACCATACGCCACTCCCAAGTCGCTACCCTGTTCTGCTGTATTCCAGAAGATATTACACCGATTGGTTGGGCTAAATTCAACATCACCATCACTATCAATAAAAAGTGCACCGCCCCACTCTGCTGAGTTCCCGGTCATAGTTACATTGGTCAGCGATGCATAAGAACCATGGCCGTGGTTCCATCCAACATTGAGAGCTCCACCACGACTATTGGAGTAATTATTGGTCATAGAGACATTCTCAAACCAGCCCTTGCCTGATAAGGAGATTCCACCGCCAGTGTAATCAGAAACATTTCCACGAACCTCACAGTCTATTAAACATAGCGTATCTCTGATATCTTCACCCATTTCACCAAAACTGATCCCACCTCCACTGTGTTCAGCACTGTTGTTTAAGATATCTACGTTTACCAGGGTAACATTTGATTGGTGAGTAGTTATACCGCCGCCATTGTCGCTGGAATTGTTTGTAATGATTACATTCTCAAGGTACACTTGGGAATTCATAACATAGATTCCACCTCCACCATACTCATATGTACCTTGCCCCCACAAGCCCTCTCGCCCTTCAAATTCACAACACGCACCACCGGTGATGGTCAGATTTCTAATGGTATCAGTTTCAACACTATCCAATACCATTACGATGTGGCGTTGTTCTGCATCCAAAATCACTCCTGTGGGAGACTCACCTGAGATGGTTATATAATCTGGTAGATATAGTGGAAAATACTCTCCATTCCCGCTTGATGAATATGTCCCATTACTAACAAATATCTTCCTGGGGTTAGCGCTATCTGCCGCAACGCGCATCAATGCACCAGAGATTGTTTTTAATGGACTCGATGCAGATAGACCGGAATTTGATTCACTACCAGATGCGTCAACATACACGTCAGCCGCAATCTCATATGAACCCGTACCAACCCAGACTGGGTGTCTATTGCTTTCAAAATAGCTGTAATCAGGTTCGCCGGTGTAGCCCAACCTGTAGTCTAGGAAATAGAGGCCTGGGTTTGCATCAACCTGAATGGAGTGGGCAAAGGAAATTTGTCCCGAGAGCGTATCAACCGTATCACTACTTACAAAGGTCATCCAACTATACCCATAGGGTGCTGGATCCTGGGATTCCATGGTATCTGAGTGTAAGGATGAGTACTGATACATGCCTTCCAGGATGCCCGAATAGGCAAGTGAATCTTCTGACGCCCAAGTAGTGGGCAATAGGATACTGTAATAGGATTGCTTGGCAGGAAAATCAGACGCAAACCCAACTGTAATATTGATTTCCAGGATACCATTGGGTAGCACGGTCGCTGGTTGATCAATTGTCTCAAACTGGTAGCACCCAGATAGTACAAGCATCATGTTTATCATTACAAACGAACAATAAAACTTTGTTATTCTATTTTTCATTCTCCGCTCCTAATATTCTGATTATTTAATGAGCATCATTTTAATAGTATGGCTGAATCCACCCGCATCCAGCCGTGCGAAATACAATCCAGTACTCACAGGAGTCCCTGATTGATCAACACCATTCCACTGCAGATCGTAGCTACCCGCAGATACCACAGCATCCTGTAGCAGAGCGATCTCTCGTCCACAAACATCGTAGATGGCTAGACGCATGTGGGATTGTTCTGGAAGATCATAACTGATAGTCGTTGTTGGGTTGAACGGGTTGGGGAAATTCTCATGCAGGGCATACTCAGATAGCAATCCTAGTTGATCTTCATCGGTTGCCACAACGTTTGTACATCCTACTCCCAGGGCACCCATATCACCACCGGTTTGAGTCGCACCAAGACAGGGTGAATTTTCTGCAAGGTGGTAATCTGCTTGAGGGGGATCACAAAAGAGTGGATCCATATCGATGTTATCCCCTATCCAATTCACACTTCCATTGTTATTGTCTAGAATACTGGTTGACCCTCCCTGCAAGTTGCAGGTATTAATAACTACAGCATGAGGACCCCAGCCTTCATTGAAGTACACCTCCGCACCTGAATTGTCCCAAAGTATACAGCCTTGAAGTACGATACTTGACTCATGAGCGGATGTAATTCCACCACCCCACATCCCAGACATATTCCCTGCGATAGTTGAACTGGATATTGTAAAATTGGAATATTCACATGCAATCCCACCACCCCAATTTTCGATAGCGGTGTTATCTACGATAAGCAGGTTTTCCAGAGAGGGGTTGTCTCTGCAGTAATTGATCGATAGTCCCCCTCCTGAGTCCTCAGCAGAATTTCCCATTATGGATACATTGTGCAGACGAAGATTTGGCTCACCACAATGAATGCGAATCCCACCACCTGATCCTCGCGTTTCATTGTCACTGATTGTGACATTTAGTAATCGAGCTGTTGAAAATTGGATTTCAACTCCCCCGCCGCCCGAATAAGTATAATTTCCAGAAATTAAGACATTCTCAAGCAAGGGATTCGATTCCTCACAGAAAAAACCACCACCTCTGGCTGCTCTATTGTCATTAATAGTCACATTCAGCAAACTTGGGTTCGAATCGAAGCAGTAGAAACCGCCCCCCTCTCCACCTGAACCGTCTGTACCATTACTTCCAATCGTCACATTCTGAAAAACCGGGTTGGAATTAATACAATCAACACCACTTCCTGCGCTACCACCTGGAAAAGAATTTTCTGTTGATCCGCCGGTAATTGTTAAGTTTTCCACACGTGATCCTACAGAGCCATTAAATCGCATTACCCTCCCTGATGCCTGGGCATCCAGGATCACATCTGCTTCCGATTCCCCGGATAGTGAGATATAGCTAAAAAGGTCTATGGGAAAAATTTCACCAGTCGTACTCGGACTGTAGGTTCCGTTTTCAAGAAATATGGTTCTTGGATTGTCGCTGTCTGCCAGAATGATGCTTGTGGCTAAGCGAATAGTTTTGAGGGGAGATTGTTGGCTTAACCCATCATTCGAATCATTTCCATTTACTGAGATATAAAGATCTGCACTCACCTGCTCGTGAATGGCATTGTGAATATCAAATGTAAAATTCTCCAGGGGTGAACAGTGAAATTCAGTGGGGTTCAGCACTGAGAAGGTATCCACAACAACATCAATTGCATCGTCTGAAAAGATATCATGCCCTCTACTATAACCATTGGTTCGATTGCCGTAAATATTACATCGGCTGTCGCTTGAAAACATGAGGTTAGAATTCTCACTATAAATCCCACCTCCCTCATTTGCTGAATTTGCAGTAACAGTCACGTTCGAGAGTGTCAGATCGGAATCCCGACAGTAAAGCCCACCACCATACTCAGTATGCCCACCCGTAAGTGTCAAATTGGAAAGGTTTAGTTGATGCGCCCCATATATGTTGAGTACACCGGCACTCCCTTCGGCATCGAGGAGGACATCACCGTCTGAATTCCCGATGATTGAAACATAATCTGGCAACCTGAGTGGGAAACGTTCTCCAGTAGAACTGGGTTTATACTCACCTGATGCAATAAATATGCTCCTGGGGTTTGTAGTGTCTGCCAGTACTCGTTCTAAAGCAGCGGATATTGTTTTCAAGGACTGATCTATTGTGAGCCCCGTATTCGCATCGCTGCCATCCAGGCTGACATAAATATCCCCATCCAGGGGAAACGGCTCGATTCCGGACCAGATTGGGTTGGAGTTGTTTTGCACATAACTAAGATTTGGATCATCTGTGTAACCCAGACGATAATCAATATAGTAGATACCAGGATTCGTATCTGCCTGGATAACCTGACTGAATGATGCAGCATGTGATCCTTCATACAGGTCAAATAGCGTATCACTCACAAATGTCCACCATCTGTACCCGTCAATGGCAGAATCTTGGCTCTCTATGGAATCAGAGAGGGCAGATGAAAACCGATACATACCTGTGTCAGTGCCGGTGTATGCAAAAGAGTCGGCAGGCTGCCAACCATGGGGGAGCATTATACTGAAATATGATTGAGCCAGCTCCATATTGTATGGATTAGCCCCAATGGAGATTTCAATCTCGAAGAGACTTCCCGGCTCTATGGATTCAGGTTGATTAATAAACTCAAAAACATAACAACCGGATAGCCAAAGCAACAAGCCCATCACGCCCAGGGTTTTTAAAAATAAGGTGATATTAGACTTCATTTCCCCTCCAGTACAATCATTTGGTTTGGTTCATAGAATTGTCTTTTGCCATGGCTTAATCTATCCCGGAGCTATTATTTCAGCACCTTTACAAAACCTGTACAAATTCAAATTCTGATGAAACAATGATTTCAAGGAAACTTAATCCGACAATTGGATTTATTCCAAGGCACTAGGCGCGGATTCAAATCCGCGCTCGGTGGTCAACATTGACTTCCATGTAATGGCAGGGTCCTGTTTCACCTTTACAGCGGTCTGTTTCATTTCCCAGAAATCGGTATATATTGTTGAAAAGTATTTAACAGCTATTCACAGGACAAAACACCGCAGGGGGTTTCCGCGATGATCGTTTCCCGTGTTCTTTTTATTCTAAGCATCATTCTTGGTGTGTTTGGGCAGGACAATCAGTTAAAATTTGATCATCTCACCGTTGAGGATGGACTTTCAGAAGGTGCCGTTTACTCCATTTTGAAGGACAGTCGTGACTTTATGTGGTTTGGAACACGGTTTGGATTGAACCGCTACGATGGTCTTGAAATCCGGGTTTTCTCCCATGACCCCGAGGATTCAACCAGCCTTCCCGGATACTGGATTTCAGCCCTGCTTGAAGATTCACACGGCAATATGTGGGTCGGCACGGAAGAAGGTGGTCTGGGTAAATACAATCGAGATACTGAGGCTTTCACCCAATACCGTCACAATCCAGATGATCCCGGTAGTCTGAGCAGCAACCTCATAGCTTGTCTCTTTGAAGATGCTGAGGGTAGCATTTGGGTAGGTACAATATCTGGTCTGAATAAATTTCATCCTGAAACCAATAGTTTTGAGAAATTTTTCCATCTCCCGGGTGACAGTGCGACCTTGAGCGACAACTATGTTACTGCACTTGCCGAACTTTCAGGAGGGAACCTCATCATTGGTTTTGGATCTGGATCTCTGGCAATTCTGAATATTCAATCCGGGGAAATTCGAAATAAAACAACCGGATATTTCAAATCCAGCCGAAGCAGTGACCGGGCCATTAAAGCCATAATCAAGGATCTGAATAACGACTATGTCTGGTTGACCAGATTTGGCTATGGTCTGGTCAAATACGACCTGCAAAACGGTCCCTTGAAATTTTATGAAGCCCCTGATTCCGATCCCCATGGATTATCGTTAAATTTTCTTTATTCCCCATCTCAGGATTCCACTGGAAAAATCTGGATGGGAAGTGTAGGCGGGTTGACTGTTTTTGACCCCGGGACTGAATCATTTAGCTTCAACTGGCCTGATCAAAAAGAGCCACGTAGTCTCAATGACAATATGATCTATTCAGCTTATGTTGATAATCATGGCATTGTCTGGGCTGGCTCCGAAGCCAAGGGTCTCAATATTCATCGACCCAATCAAAATCGATTTGAATTGTTCCAGCATGATCCTGAGGCCATGCAAACTCCAAGTGCCAATAGTGTTTATGATTTAGCCCAGGATAGTAACGGAGACATCTGGTTTGCCACCATCCCTGGTGGTGTTAATCGCTATAATCCTACCAGCAAAACCTACCGTTACTACCAGACGGATGATTCTGTACCAGGTACCTGGAGTATGAACTACCCCCAACAGGTGCTTATTGACCGGTTTGGCATGCTCTGGGTTGGGACAAATGTGGCGGGTCTTATGGAGGTGGATCCTGAATCAGGTGTGCGTACAAAGCTCTTTTATCCGCTTAGAACGCGTTCCAACAGTATCAGTGGTCATACACAATTGGCCCTCCTTGAAACCCGGTCTGGTACCATCTGGGCCGGAACCAAAGAAAGTGGATTGAGTCGTTACAACCGCGAAACCAATGATTTCACCAGGTTTTTAAGTGACCCTGATGACCCGACACGTCTCCGAGGTGAAAGGGTCTATGCCCTGCATGAGGATAGGAGCGGTATACTCTGGGTAGGAACTGCACAGGGCGGATTGAGTCGTTTTAATGCCGATACTGAAACTTTCACAACCTATATGTATACAGTTGGAAGTGACAATTGTATCGGGAGCAACAGTATTCTGGCCATCTATGAAGACAGTAAGCAAAATTTATGGATTGGCACACGAGGAGGCGGATTAAACAAACTTGATTCCTCAAGACAACAGTTCTCAACGCTGGACCTGGGTTCAGAGAATATTGATATCCTGACTGCCGCCATTGAAGAGGATGACCATGGGTATTTATGGATATCTACAAATAAGGGTATTATAAAAGCCGATCCCGAAAAGGGCCTGGTGAACCGTTACACATCGGTTGATGGCCTTCAAGGCAGTGAATTTTACCACAGCTCCAGTTTGCATGATTCACAGGGATATCTTTATTTTGGGGGTCCCAATGGGTTTAATCGCTTCCACCCCGATTCCATCGTGAATAATCCCCATATCCCACCAGTGGTCATCACAGAAATGCTAATTAACTATGAACCGGTCCCCATCGGTGAAATGGCCGACGGTAGAAGTATTCTGACCAAATCCATCACAGAAACCAGTAGCATTGTACTGGGCTATCAGGACAAAACCATATCCTTCACTTATGCAGCTCTGGATTATACGGATCCAACACGCAACCGCTATGCCTATATGCTTGAGAATTTTGATCAGGACTGGGTCAACGCAGGCTCCGATCACTCCGCTACGTATACAAGTCTTGCACCTGGTGAATATACCTTTCGCGTGAAAGCCACTAACAATGATGGTTTGTGGAATGAAACGGGTCTTAGCCTGGCAATTCAAGTGTTACCACCCTTCTGGCAGAGCTGGTGGTTTAGACTCATACTGTCGTTTACACTGATTATCATAGTCATTATTTATATCCAATTGCGATTGCACCGTTCTGAAGTAGAGCGAAGAAAACTAGAGAAGCTGGTCGTAGAGCGAACTGCTGAGCTGAAGTTGGAGATTGAAGAGCGTCAACGCGTTGAGACCGAGAAAATGCAGCTAAAGGTTGATCATTTAAAACGGGAATTGGTGAGTAAATCAGTATGCGCTACTCAGAAACAGGAGATTATGAACAATCTCTTCCAGGAGCTTAAAGACATTCAGAAAATGGATGCCAATGAAATGCGGACCCGATTTAACCGTGTTGTGAGGTATTTCAAAGACATGTTCAAATCGGAGGATGACTGGGAGGATTTTGAAAAATGGTTTACAGAGGTCCACACTGGATTTTTCTCAAATCTGCGCCAGGAAGTTCCGGCACTTTCTCAGAGTGAGGTGAAGGTCTGTGCTTTGCTACGCTTAAACCTGGTGTCCAAAGACATTGCCAACCTCATGAATGTGCAACTCAATACAGTTGATATTTACCGTCACCGTATTCGAAAAAAAATCGGATTAAAAACAGAGGAAAATTTGAATCAGTATCTGACTCAATTCTGAGATATTTTTTGAGGTCTGTATGGTGGTCCAGCTGCCTCAATGAGACAGCTGTTTGACCTACCACCCCCCAGTTCCCCCATGGAGGTTTGGTTTATTCCTGGAAATTGCTCCAAATCTGCTGGTTGTGAATACACGCAGGTATAAGGCAGAGCAATTGATAGGATGATAATCCCAATCACAAATAAACCATTTACAATTTTATGTTTCAAAACGACCCCCAAGCCACAATATGACGTAGCAACCAGTACCCGGAAATTATAAACCTGAATTATTCGAGTAGTAAGTTCTCAACAGGTATCAGGGGACTACTTCATGCTAAAGATTAGCCAGGAAGCAATTTTTGTCACCTATACAATATCTTTACTATTGGGAATATTTCTGTTTTATGAACTACCCAGGTCCTATGGGAAGTCCTGCAAACCTTTGTGAGCAAATTTATAGATTGGGGTGAATGTTTGAGCTAGGGTTGATACCGCTTATCTAATGTCATTAGCCATTGGTCAAATTTGAATCCATCCTCTCTCACTGAGAATGTGATGGTATGATATCCCGGTTCAAGAATGTCCAAGGTGATAGTTCTGGGAGTACCACAATGGTTATCCTCAACCCGTTGTGCTGAAGACCAGGTCCATTGATTTTTTCCCTCACACCACTGAACCCTGGCTGAAGACTCCGGCCAGTAACCATCGATACCTACATTAACACTATTATCCTCGCTGCCCGTAGAGAAGCAGCTTACCCAGACATAATAAAGTCCCGGTGTATTGAAGTAGGTTTTGTAGGAGAGGATGCTCCCAGTACCTGATTCCGGAAAAAAGTTGGTTCCAAGAATCAGGGAATCGTCATGGGTGATCCGTGTATCCGGCACTACGGCCATGTAGGCCTTGCCACCGGCAATTTCAGACAATGTATCCTCATTAATCAGCACCCAGTTCCGAGTAGTTCCCTTGTTGTTATTGCTTTGAAATGATTCCGCTTCAACCTGTATAAAACCATCCAGCTCGGTATCCACATCTGATGTATTTAAACCGGGGACGCCAGGTAGTGGGATAGGCGTTTCAGCAGGAGTAATTTTGGGATCAGTTGAACTGCATCCAATAAAATTGAGACCTGTTACCAGTACCATGGTGGCCACCAGAACAAACTGATTGATCATGCGTCGCATAGAAACCTCCCCTGGTAAAGTGTTGTCCTGGAAAATAGAGATTCGCAACCAGGAATAGAACAGTTACTATGACCGATGACTTATTCGGTGCAATGGACCAGATGACCAAATTTCTTGATGAAGGTTTAGGTGGGTTCAACCCTTAGAACAGTAGTCTGTAGGTCAACATCCACTGAGGAAGTGCCGACAAATAGCTTAAAGTCACCTGGTTCAACCACATAATCCATATTGATATCATAAAAGGCTAATTCTTCAAAACCGATGATGAAAGTGACCCGCTTCCGCTCACCGACCTCCAAGAATACACGTTTAAACCCTTTGAGCTCCTTTATCGGTCTGGTTACTGAGCTCTTTAGATCCAGAATGTATAGCTGCACCACTTCGGAGCCATAGCAATCTCCAATATTCTTGACTTCCAGAGTGAGCTTAGTTGATTCAGATATAGTCATTACTGTCCTGGATAATTTAGGCTCTGATATCTCAAACTGGGTGTAACTCAGACCATAACCAAACGGGAAGAGAGGATCAGTATCATCGAACAGATACCCCCGTCGGGCTGAAGGTTTGTAATTGTAGTAACAGGGAATGTGCCCAACTGACCGAGGTACGGTCATGGGCAATTTCCCACCGGGATTGAAATCACCAAACAGGACTTCAGCTACAGCCTGGCCTGTTTCCTGCCCCAGATACCAACATTCATAAATAGTACTGGCTTTTTGATTCAGGTTGTTGATTGAAAGGGGGCGTCCATTGAAGACAAAAGCTACAATAGGTTTTTCAGTTTCATAAATGGCATTGATAAGTTCGTTCTGGAGCCCCACCAGTTCCAGACTGGTCCTATCCCCCATGTGGTTTATGTCCCAGGCCTCGCGGGAGGTTTGCTCGTTCCCACCAAGAGCCAGAATCACAACATCAGCCTGTCTGGCATTTTCAACAGCTTCTGTAATACTCTTCCGGTCCTTAACAGGATCGCTGGGAACGACTTCATCTTCTAACCATGAGCCACCCTTGGTTATCCGACAGCCTTCATGGTGGAGAATTTCAACTTTGTCCCCGACATAGTGCTTGATGCCTCCCAAAACAGTGGAAACATGTTTAGGCGATCCCATATATCCACCGAGCAGCTCCCGATCCGAATTGGGACCTATAACGGCAATAGTTTTGGTTTCATTCATATCGAGAGGAGCAAACCCATCCTCGTTCTTCAACATGGTGATAGTTTCTCGGGCAGCCTGTAGGGCCAGTTGATTATGTGCTTCACATCCAACAATTTCATCTGCTAGATCAGCATCAACATAAGGATCGTCGAACAGACCCATTTTGAATTTGTAAAAAAGTGTGGCTTTCACCAGCTCATCCAGGGTGGATTCTTCCAGACTACCTTCATTGACCAGCTCTATGAGATGTTTATAACAATCTCCCTCAGGAAGTTCAATATTCACACCAGCAATGGCGGCCAGCAATGCTGCTTCCTTGCCATCTTCTGCCAGGTGGTGTCCGTATAGTTCCGGGCGCTCATCAAGCTCCCGAATGGCGTAGTAGTCAGACACAGCATAGCCTTTAAATCCCCATTCCCCACGCAAAACTTCCTGTAATAGCCAGGTGTTGGCATGTGAGGGAACGCCATCAATCTCATTGTAGGATGGCATGATACTGATGGCACCGGCATCTTGAATGGCTTTCTTGAACGGATACAGGAATGTTTCTCGCAGGGTGCGTTCAGAAATATTAACGGGTGCGCAATTCGTCCCGGATTCTGGTTGACCATGAGCCGCGAAGTGCTTGAGGGTAGCCACGAGATTCTTTTTATCCTTAAAACTGGCATCACCCTGAAAGCCTTTAATAGCTGCCATCCCCACACGTGATACCAGGAAAGGATCCTCCCCAAAGGTTTCTTCAACACGACCCCATCTGGGCTCCCGGGCCACATCCACTACAGGTGTTAGGGCCTGGTGGGCACCTCGGGAACGAGCTTCAAGTGCTGTCATGGCATATAATTTTTGTACCAGGTCGGGATTGAATGTGCCACCAAGACCAATTGGTTGGGAGAAGCTGGTACCATGCACAGCGGCATGCCCATGGAGGCATTCTTCATGAAAAAACACAGGTATTCCGAGACGACTTTCTTCCATAAAAAATTTCTGGATAGCGTTGGTCAGTTCAGCCATTTCCCGGGCATTTTTACCCGCTCCAGCTTCACTTGGCCGTCCCACTTGTCCCAAACCATTTCCATGACCAAAATGCTCACGTGCTATTGATGCATCAAAATTCCCAGCTTGATCCAGAAGCATGGTTTTCTTATCATTCCAGATGCCCATCATCTGGGCCACTTTTTCTTCCAGTGTCATTTGGGAAATCAAGTGCTCAGTGCGCGCTTCGGGACTGAGTGATGCGTCTTTATAGCCTAGGTTTATAATGTGCTTATCCAAAATGCTTCATCCTTAAGTTAAACTACAATATGCATTCTCAACCCTTGCTCAACAAGCCTAAGAACTACTCGCTCTACAAGTTTACCATGGGAACCCTGAGCATCAAAATTGGATGATTTGTCAGACGATTAGTTCGAGTTAAACTTATTTGAACCGTTTTAATCAATACAATTCCCAGTATATTATGATAATTACACGATCAAACCAGGTGGACTCAACGCATGAAGAAAAGTACGATCCAGGATGTGGCAGAACAAGCTGGAGTTTCCAAGGGAACGGTATCTGCTGTCATAAACGGAAAAGCCACAGTTAAAGCCTCAACTCGCGAGCATGTACGTGAGGTGATGAAAGCGATGAACTTTCGACCTAAGGGTCAGGCCCGCAATCTGAAGGGTCGGCAAATCGAGCGAACTGTCGGTATTATTATACGGGAGCTGGACAATCCCTTTTATACGGCGCTGGCTACCGGGATTAAGAAATACGCAAATGAAAAAGGATATGTGGAATTTATTGCCAGTTCGGAGGCGGATCAGCAGAATGAAGAGACCATTTCCCAGTTATTTGCTTCAAAAGATGTGAAAGGTGCCATCATTGCCCCGGTGATCAATGAGAATATCGAGATTGAACACCTTTTCAGGCTAAAACTATTGAATTATCCTTTTGTGTTATTGAAAGAAGTTCAGGGTATTCATGCCAATGTCGTTTCAATAAACAACCTGGAGGCCACCAAATTGGCGGTTAGATACCTCATGGAAACCGGGCATACGGATATCATCCATTTTGCAGGACCTGAGTTGTCTTCGCATGCCCATGAGCGAATCAACGGATTCCGGCAGGCATTTAGCGAAAGCACACAGATTTTTAGTGATTCTATGCTTGTCCCATGTGGGTCTCAATTCCAAGATGGGTTTGAAACAGGAATTGACTTTTTCAAAAGGGTTGATCCCAAACGGTTCCCAATGGCCGTCGTTTGTTTTAATGATGTGATAGCCCTGGGTTTGAGTTCAGCTCTGCATCAACTAAAGATTGATGTACCCAATCAAGTCTCAATTGTTGGCAATGATGATATCGAAATCGCTAAACATTGGTCACCTGCCCTGACAACCGTTCACACACCTCTACATGAATTAGGTATGAAAGCTGCTGAAGTTCTAATAAGGCACATCGAAGCAGATCAAATTTTACCTGTTGAAAATCATGTCCTGGATTCAGAACTCAAGATACGGGAGACAACGCTGGATCTCACCAAATAGAATCGGCTGAATCCAGGTATATTTGAAATTCGTATTGAACCGATTTTCCAGCATCTAGATCCAGCAGACCCTGCCCATTGTTAAATGCATCAATATTACAGCTCATGGGTTCAACGGCAAAGCCGGTCCCGTGGGGATGATTAAACAGCTGGAAATATTTATAACCGGCATCGCCTCCCTTTAACGATAAGGTGTAATGTAATTTCCGCTTTTTATCCAACAGCTCAATAAAATTTTCTGATTCATTGCTCTCAAGTTTAAAACAGGTATCAAAGCGCTCCCCATTGAGAGGATTGAAGTTGGAATAATTCTTACTCTCAAGTAATTCACCTGTAGGTAAAAGTGAGTCATCCACCACAACTCTTTTTGATGGCGGGAGCTTCAACTCCACAGCATCAACCCCTTCAGGAAAATGCAGGTAGTGATGCCAACCACTCCCTATGGGCAGGGCAGATTTACCCATATTTATGATCTCTGTCTTGCACTCCAGGGTATTCATGTCACGAATGGTATAGACTATCCTGACGGTAAAAGGAAAAGGATATCCTGAATCACTGCCATCGTAATCATATTCCAGTTTACAGGTGGCCTGGTCAATCCCACTCTGGATGGATTTCACCTTGAAAGGTTTGTTATAAACCAGTCCATGCAGGGCGGTACCATCTCCGGGAGAATTCACTGGAAAATTTAATTTTTCGCCTCCATAGGAATAACTACCTCCCCGTAATCGATTTGGAAATGGGATTAGAGCACTGTTTAAGAAATATGGATTGTGCTCAATATTGTCATACGGAGTGAGGGGCATGAGGACTGAAATGATCTTTTTTTCGACCTCAAGGCTCAACTCATATAGTCGTCCACCCTGAGATGGGATTATACTCATCTCCACTCCGCTACGGTGAGATATTCGCAGCACTGAGATTCCGTTTAATTCTTTGTATTCATGACTAAACAATTGTAGATCCTCATTTTTCTGGTTGGGGGAACATAATTGTGGGCAGGACAAATGCAATCAACGAAGGAAGGTAGGTGAACTGCGATTCCATTGATGATGTAGAGTAAGTGTGGATTGGTTACCCTTCTCTTCAAGAAGAATCTGGGTTGCTTCTGACTGGTGGACAATTTTTCAGTTTATTAAAAAAAAGAGAGGACAGAATCATCCACCCTCTCGTTAAATGCATCAGTAGGCCAGGTATGTTTTACCAGAAAACTGCGTAGAGCACGACCAGGATGACACCAATCACCATGGCGCTGATGTTGAATGCTGGTTCAGTAGCAAAATACTTCCTGGAGACAGGAATACCCTTGGGATCAGCGGCACCCTTGCCTTCGATCTGACTGATGATGGCAATAATAATCATGGTGGCGATCCAGACGATCATCATCTGGTGCATCCAGGGCATTGATGTTCCAAGCTTCAGAAGCAAGGCCAATGGAATCGATGATACGGCTCCCCAGATAGCTGCATTGTTGGTGGATTTCTTATAAAAGAGTCCCATCATGAATACACCCAAAATACCAGGACTTACCAGACCGGTATACTCTTGAATATATTGAAACATCTCCTTCACTGAGCCCAGTGTTGGCGCTACGAGAACAGCAATAACGAGTGCAACCAGAACTGTGATCCGTCCAACTTTAACTGTCTGTTTATCATCTGCATCTTTGTTGATGTAGGCACGATAGATGTCCATTGTGAAAATGGTTGAAGTTGAATTCAGCATGGAGGCCAGTGATGAAACGATGGCGGCTGAAAGTGCGGCCAGAACCAGCCCCTGCAAACCAGTGGGGACAAATTGACTGATCAACCAGGGATAGGCTTTATCATAGTTAATGCCATTGGCGGTATTGAATGCTTCACCTACACCTGGGATAGCAGCGGTACCTTCTGGTGCTGTAAACATCACATAAGCCACGATTCCGGGGATGACCACAATCAGAGGGATAATGAGTTTTAGACCGGCTGCGAAGGCGATTCCCTTTTGGGCTTCCTTTAGTGATTTTGCAGCAAAAGTTCTTTGAATAATGTACTGGTTGAAACCCCAATAATAAAGATTGGCCACCCACATACCACCTACCAGAACCGCGATTCCAGGTAAATTGCTAAAGCTGGGATGCCCCTTCTTCAGAATCATGTGGAAGTGATCACCAGCCACATTGTAGATATGTGATAAGCCGTGGAATACACCACCATCGGGTGTTACGTGGTTCAGGGCGATTACTGAGGTTACCAATCCGCCCACAATTAGCAGGATGACCTGGATAACATCTGTCCAGGCAACAGCGGATAGGCCACCCCAGATGGAATATGCAGCAGCAAAAAAGGCCAGAGCCAGAATACCGTGCATGATGTAATCACCATTACCGGCACCTAGAATTGTATCCAAAGCTTTGGCACCCAGGAAGAGAACCGAAGTCAGATTGACAAAAATGAATAAACCAATCCAGAATACCGCCAGAATGGTTTTTAAATTTTTGCTATAGCGTACTTCCACGAACTGAGGGATAGTATAGATGTTTTTCTCAATAAAAATGGGGAGAAAATATTTACCAACGATGATCAGGGTTATGGCTGCCATCCATTCGTATGAGGCGATGGCCAGACCCAGCGAAAATCCAGATCCTGACATTCCGATAAACTGCTCAGCAGAAATATTAGCAGCAATTAAAGATGCACCAATGGCCCACCAGGGTAATGATTTTCCTGCCAGGAAATAGTCCTCAGCGTTTTTTTCGTGCCCCTCTTTGCTTCTGGAGACCCACAGCCCCACAGATACGATAAGAATCGCATAGGCAGCAAAAACCAGATAATCAATTAATGAAAACTCCATGAATGAACCCTTTTCCTTTTGTTAAACATTCAATCGTGTATGTAACTATAACTTAACACTATCCTGTAATTCTTTAAGCAGAATTACGTATTGACCGGTGAAAACAGATGTACATTGACAAAAACCAAGCCAGCTGTGTCTTGTCAACATATCAACGATTCCAGCTTGGATTCTGGCGATATTCTTATCAATTTCATAAAAACTATTATCAATTTGAGTGGGTCTGGAAATGAGGATGGCTCCAGATGAGTAGGATTCCTGATTCAAGCTATTTACGACTCAAGCCTTAGCAGTTCCCAACAATCTCGCTGCTTGAATAATCTGCACGATCGATTAAGTTGAAAAGTGCGATTTTCTTGTTGCCATGGGGGTAAAACACAGTAATGCAAACACATGATTACCAGTGGGTGTTGGTAGTTCTAGTGGTTTGTACAAAATAAAATTTGGATTGCGTTATGAACCGACCTGATACTGATCAAACCAGCCAACTTGGACCTGATGAACAGGGAGCCTTGCAAAAGTACACACAGCTATTACACCAAGTTAATCAGAGTTTGAATATGGGAGGCTCGCTAAGCGAGATACTTCAGCAACTTGTAGATGGCATCAGAGCAGTACTGGCCTTTGGAAACGCAACCTGTTTTCTGCTCAATCCAGAAGATAATGAGCTGACACTCTCCTATATGTCGGCTGATCCAAATGTTGTGGAAAAATTTGAAAACCTCATTGGCTTCAAGGTCTCTGGTATAACTATTCCTTTGTACGAGGGGAGCAGCTTCTCGAAAATCATCAGTACAAAAACCGGCCTGGTTATTCATGACCGAGCTGAATCTCTAATAGATTTTTCCACGGACGAATCGGTACGGCAGGCAACACGGAAACTGGCTCAAATGCTGGGACCTCAGATAACCTATCGTGTACCCCTAATTGTAGGAGATGAGGTCCTGGGAATACTTGGTGCTTCACGAAAAACACCCGACAGTCAGACCACTATTGATTCTGACTTAGCCATTCTAGAGTACATGGCTTCAAAAGCAGCCATCATCGTTAAAAAGGCTGAATCAGATGACTCTCTTCGCAAAAGTGAACAAAGATATAAACTCCTGCTCAATTTAGCTCCCGACTCAATTGTGATCATGGACGGAGATGGGAGAATCACTGAAGTAAATGAGGCTCTACTGAGTAAAACAGGATTTGAGCAGTCGGATCTTATAGGCAGACATTATAGTAAAGCTCCCTTCCTGCCGAAGGTTGAATTTTCTAAAACCGTTCAACTATTCAAAAAGTTGACTGATACATATTTTGGTCAACCCTATGAAATGAGATGGAAAAGAAAGACTGGCAAAAAATACATGGTTGAAGCACGGGTTTCCATTATTAAAGAAGGCGAAAAGACTCTTGGATATCAGGCAGTTGCACGAGATGTAACCCACCGCAGACAACTCGAAAAGGAATTGAAGCAAAAGAACAAACAATTAATCAGTAAAAACATTGCACTAAAAGAGATGTTGAGTCAGTTGGAATCAGAAAAATCTCTAATTCAGAGTCAAATCACTGAAAATGTTAATCGTCTTGTTGTACCTATTCTCCAGGATTTAAAAGCAACCCTTTCTGATTCACAATCAAATCGTTGTGATTTGATGCTGGAACGTATAAGTGATATAGTTTCACCTTTTTCATATAACCTGGGCCTGAGTGCTAACAACCTCACCAATAAAGAACTTGAAATCTGTGATCTCATCAAGCGCGGATATAGCTCCAAAGACATTGGCAGGTATATGAACATTTCCTTTAGAACGGTTGAAACTCACCGCAATAGTATCCGCAAAAAGCTGAAGATCAATAACGCAGATGTGAACCTGCAGGTCTATTTGAGATCCATATAAAAACTCGCATTAAATCTACTCCCACCACGTAGTTTTGCTACGCATTTTCTACGTAGTTAACAAGTGACCTTGTCTCATATTGCGATTTGCATTATGTGACGGGAGTGATTAAATATGTCTCCACTTGAAAGGGCTTGGGGGCCAAGCAGATTTGATACTCACCTTTTACACTTGTTAATCAGTAATTACTTCCTATACTAATTGCAATTAATTAAATCTAATCATTTGATGTTTACATCTATGCATAGACGGGGGGGATTTTGAAAGAAAAAATATTAGAAATTGCGGATGAATTAATCGCAATCTGCACACTCGTTTTTATTGTCTGGCTTATCATTAACGGTTACAAATAGCAGCAGCTGTTTTAGATGAATAAAGTTGCAATAGAATCCGAATCGAAAGACGAGGTGAATCTCAATACATCGCCAGATGTAAAGGGAGAGAACTCTCCCCCCTTCAAAGGGACTGTCGTCGCCAAACAGCCCGGTATGAATGTTTGTCCCAAGTGTGGTTCTGAATATGTTTTTATGATCCACCGTTTTTTTCTAGAAAAGTTGATACTGCGAAAACACAAGTACGTCTGTTCTGATTGCGGTAAAAAATACTTTCACCACTCCTAGCTTCTCCCCCCCATTCAACAAATTGCAAAGGCCAGTCTATAACTGGCCCTTGTAAATAATTTACTACCCCAAAATTATTTCAAATGGAGCATCTTGATAACCCTGGTGTGTTGTCCTGATTGCAGGTGGGTCATATAGACACCCGATGGAATGGGTTTACCAGTATCATCACGTCCATTCCAGGTATGATTGTACCAGCCGTCTACTTTCGCTTCAGAGGAAATGGTCCTCACTTGATTCCCATGGATATCATAGACAATAATCTTTACGTTGGCGCTTTCAGGTACACCATAGCTTATAGTGGTACTCGGGTTAAAGGGGTTGGGATAATTCTGAAGTAATACATATGTTTCAGGGATAGAGTTCTCAGAAGGGGATACCGAAACCAGCTCATTTTCCTGGTTCAGAACCCAGGTCCACAATCCTTCGGTTTCATAGGCAGGCTCCCAGGCCCAGTGACCCACTCCTTCATACAGGGTGAAATGAACATCAGCCCCAATGGCATTCAGGCGATTGTAGGCAGTTTGCGATCCTTGCCAGGGCACTCCTGTATCCTGATCACCATGAAAAATCCAGACATTGGTGTTCACCAGCAGTTCGACACCGGCAACATCCCGGGCAGAAATGGGGATAATGGCTGCAAACAGGTCGGGATGTGTGACACCATATTCCCAGGCACCAAAACCACCGCGACTCAGGCCAGTGAGATAGAGCCTGCCTTCATCTATGCGATTAGTTTCTACAACTTCCTGAGTTAGTGCATGAATTCGATCAATATCCCAGTGAACATCATCATGAAGCTGGGGACACAATAGAATAAAATCAGAATTCATCCCTTCTTCAAAAAGTTGAGGCGGTCCCCCATCCCTGATGGCATCCAGGTCATAAATTGCACTACCAGAACCATGCAGGTAGACCACCAGTGGCCAATCACCTGTACCAGAATCATAGCCTACCGGTAAATACAATAAATAGTCATCATCTATGGGTTTTTGAATTGAGGAATTCAGGCTACGAGTGTATCGTGTTGGTGCTCCACTGCCATAAGTAGGAACCTGGCCGGATATCCACTCATAGAATCCAGGATCGGAATAAACAGTGTCGCCAATATCATGCCCCAGACTATCAAATTCTGTTAATTGAACATCCACATCATCCCAGTTGAGCTCGTAAAACATCACCCGAGCATCTTCAATGGGCACGATTTCATCCAAAGCCCCGTGAAAAATCCAGGTAGAAAGCTCATGGGCCGACCACACTTGCGTACCAGGTGATGAGGCAACTGGAGCGAATTTCTCAAAGATATCTGGATAGAGCAGCGCAAGTTCCCAGGCACCCCAGCCACCGCGATCACCCAAACCTGTTAGCCAGATCTGAGAATTATCTATGTTATAGGAATTTCCAATCTGCTCCAGGAGTTCCACAAGCGCTTCCGTATCCCACAAAACATCTCCCGGTAGTTGTGGAACAGCGATGAAGTAATCAAACGACATCCCAGCTTCAACTTCGCGGGGTGGTCCAACTTCACGGAGCTGATTGATATCTCCCAAGCAATCCTCCCCGGTCAGGAAAAGCAACAAGGGTTTCTCTTCACTGGGGTGGTAATCATCTGGGACGTAGAGCAGATAGTCGATCTCAACGGCTTTGGTGATCTCAGTAGAAAAATTCAGATATTGCGGGAGCACTTGCGCCTGAGCAAATGAAACCAATAGCGATAAAGATGAAACGTATTGCAGAGATAGATTGAGTAATTGTTTCATTATAAATCCTCATGGTTATTCAGCACGCTGTGCCAACAGCCATTGCCAGAAGTCTTCGCTATTATATGCCGGATCCCAGGCATTGTGTGCAGCATCCTTGAATAATGTCAATTGGACATTGGCCTCAATATTCTCCAATCTGTTATACATGAATTGGCTCCCTTGCCAGGGGAGGCCATCATCTTTCAGCCCATGGAAAATCCAGACATTTGATTCAGCCAGCCTTTCAACACCGGGGATATCCCTAGCTGCAATGGGGGCAACAGCAGCAAATAATTCTGGATATTTCACTGCCAGCTCCCAGGTCCCAAAACCACCGCGACTTAATCCTGTGATATACACTCGTTTGGGGTCAACATGATATTCATTGATAATCTTCTGGATTAAGGCATGTGTCCTGTCGGCATCCCACGGGACATTGGCATAAAGCTGAGGCGCCAGAAGGAGAAATTCTGAGTCTTTCCCGGTTTCAAAAAGTTTAGGGGGGCCAGCTTCCCGGATTTTTTCAATATTATCAATGGCACTTCCCGATCCATGCAAGAACACCACCAGTGGCCAAGCCACCTGCTGTTCATATCCTCGAGGTAGATAGAGTAAATATTTATCCTCTACCGTGCGTTGCATTACATCTGAAAAATGTCTCTGAATGGGGTCAACCAGTGGAAAACCAGGAATCATCTGGGAATCGGTAAACCAGGCCCAAAAATCCTGATCTGCATAAACCTGATCCCAGATGTTGTGACCTGAGCTATCAAAGACAATCAGCTCAACATCAGCCTTGCAGTAATAATCCAGTTCGAAAAGCATATTCCTGGCATCTTCAATAGGGACCAGAGTGTCCATTGCACCATGATAGATGCGTGTGGCTCCATCCCCAATACGACAGATCTCTGTACAGGCTGGAGCACTTATGGGAGCGATTTTTGAAAAGGTACCAGGATAGCTGGTTGCTACATCCCAGACACCCCAACCACCCCTATCGCCGATTCCGGTGATATACATTCTGTCTAAATCTATGTGGTACTCCGACTTCAGGGCATTGAGCAACTGCATAATCGCTTCAGGATCCCAATGAACATCACCTGGCAATTGAGGTGCCACCAGGAAGAAATCCTGTTTAAGTCCCTGCGCCAGAGCCAGAGGCGGTCCATGTTGTTTGATAAGGTCAATATCGTTGGCGGTCTCAAACCCCGTTAGGTAGAGTACCAGGGGCCAGCTTGATTCAGGTGAGTAATCCAGGGGTAGATATAGTAAATAATCTAATTCGATGGATTTAGCTATATTGAGCTCAGCACTCCCATACGCTGGTGTAACTGGTCTACTACAGGCCACCAGAAAAAGCATGGCCATTAATATGGAAAGTTGCTGGGTGGATCTCAAAGATTGACGAGTTAAGTAGCTATATTTGCCAATCATGTCACAGTGCTCCTATCTCTAGCTGGTCGTCTCCCTATCGCAGGGTTGTAAGTATCTGGGCCACCTCAAACAATTCACGTTTTGCAGCAAACTGGAGACAGGTACCGTGAGGCTTACGCACTTTCTCAATCCAGGTCTCGGGAATTCCTTCAATTCCCAGGGATGCTCCTGACAGCGCGCCCACAATGGCACCGATGGTATCTGTATCACGGCCAAAGTTACCTGCGTAAATCATCCCCTGTTTGAATTCCCCTGCCGTGAGTTTGAATACTGCGAATGCGGAAACGACGGCTTCAGGAACCGATGCCTTGTATTCGCATCTGATGGCCTGATGGAGAGGCATCCAGGAATCCTCAATACTATGGTCGTATTTTTCCAGGATGTCGAAGGCGGTATCAAATGAATGTTTGAACCAACTGCCTTCGGGAGCCCACTTTCTGGCTTCGGCAATAATTTCATCAACGCTGGCTCCTGTTATGGCCACAGCAACCGCTGCTGCCACAGCCTGGGCACCCCAGACTCCATCTCGGGCATGGCTGATTTCAGCATCTATACGAGCCAGCTCGGCTGCTAACTCAGGATCTCCGGCAGCAACAATACCCATGGGGGCGGAGCGCATGGCAGCACCGTCGCTATGCGCATGAGCGTTGTAAATGCCCGTTTCAGGTGCAGTCAAACCACGCTTGATATTGGCAGCAGCTTCCCGCTCGCTGGCTCCGCCACGTTTCAATTCATCTTCAACCAGTACATGCTCTTTCCAGGCAGCCAGGACATGTTCAGGTGTTGGCTGACCTTTGGAATTAATTAAAATTTCTGCACTGAGCAGGGCAAACTCGGTATCATCCGTACTGAATGAAGGTTTCTCAGGCCAATCCATGGTAATGCCATACAGGAACTGATTGTCATCGTCGCGGCAGGCATCGCCAAAAGCATCGCCTATAGCCAGGCCAACCAGACATCCCGAGGCTTTTGATTCATATTGTTGCTGATTGAGTGATAGTTTTTCTGAAGCTGACATTTTATATCCTTATCATTATTAGAAATCGTCTGATCCAGCTATAACACTGGAATCTTGATCTGCTTGCATTCCAATGGACATGGCCAGAGTTCGTTGCGCAAGATCAGTGAATTTTGAATTGTCAAAGCCACCCAGACTGGAGCGAACCTGGTTTTTCAGGGGATCAATCCATTTTGCAGGGAGCGCTTTGGCTCCGGTGAGCACCCCAATAATTGAGCCACTGGTGGCACCATTACAATCAGTATCCCACCCCCCCATCACAGCATTGGTAATGGTTTTTTCATAGTCTCCCTGACCATGAAGCAAGGCTGCCACGGTGAGTGCGGCATTATTGAGAGTATGTACCCAGTGATAGTGTCCGAATTGAGCGTACAGGCGATCCGCCACATCTTCCCACTCCATTTCCTCCACTGGCAATTCCAATACGAAGTTAATGGCAGCGGCAAATCTTGATTTCGGAGGTATTTGTTCCAGCCCGATCTCCATCAAGCGTCTTAAATCCTTTACAACAAATGCGGCTGCGATAACAGCGGCAAAAAACATTTCGCCATAGACACCCGTTCTCACATGGGTGACGCGTCCATCCCGCCAGGCCAATTCAGCTGCTTTCCTGGGATCACCGGGACAGACATAGCCCCACAGATCAGCTCGAATCTGCGCACCAATCCATTCACGAAATGGGTTCAGAGTTGTACCTGATTCTGGTGGTGATATCCCGTTCAAAAGATTTTGGTAAGCGATGCGTTCCGCTGTGAACACCTCAAAAACCGGTAATTTGTTTAACCAGGTGGTACCGAGTTCAGCACTGGAAAAGTTGGGACCATAGGTTTCTAGAACCAGGAGACTGAGCATAGTGAAATTCAGGTCATCATCTTCAGGCATGCACTGTATGTTTTCCCGCAGACTCTCGAAGCCCCAGCGTCGCTTCCAGGGATATTTCTCCAGGATATCTTCCGGCATACCGACCTGTGTGAAATAATTGTCCAATGGCCAGGCTTCGTTTGATTCCAGCATTTCCCGGATGATGGTACGGTGATAACGTTCTATGGGTTTTCCCAGGAGACAGCCACCAGCTCGGCCTAACCACCCTCCCAGAATGGCATCGTACTGAGCTTGTTCATCCATTTCCAGGGACATGCGTCCGCCTGATGGATCCAGAATTAAAAGTTTGTGAATTTCTGAAATGTCATTGGGCTCCTGCTGGTTGAGATCAGGAGGTATCAATTTTGACGAAAGACTCTGTAAAGCTTGAAGTGCTACTTCCTGGAGACTTTCTGAAGGTTGTGTTTTCAGTTTTTCCTGAATGATCTTGAACAAGGCTTCTGCTTCACTGACATCAACACCCTCATCCTTGCTCTGGATCAGTTCAAATTCAAGCCGTTCTACATAATCCAAATAGCGAATGATCATTATTATTCCTGATCCTTGTTAATTGAGGGATTTAGATTTTCAAGTCGTAAAGCCAATTCGGCCAGATCCAGAATCTTGAGATCGGGTAAGCTGTGGCCTGCCAAGCTCGTCATGGTCTTGTCAGCCATGAGGATTGGCTGCGGGGAAAGAATCGCCGCCAGAGCCGCACTGAGGGCCAGCAAGCCGGCGCCAGCCGATGGAACCAGGGCGGCACAGGCCAACATTTTGTCAAAATCACCCTTACAAGTTTTGAGGATCGCCAGGAGGCAGGCCAGAATCTCATGTGCAATATTACCATAGCTGTAAATCTGATTGCAAACATCGGCATTGAGAAACCGGGCTAATTCCAGAACATTTCCATTGTGCTGTTCACATCCAATGAGGGCTGATGACACACAGGTCTTAGCCATTGAATCCTGGGGCAGGCACTGGATGGCTTCCTGAATCATTGTATCCACTTGATCACCATTGCTCGCCAGACTGAACAAGGTTGCTACGGAGAGGGCTGACCATATCCCGTCTTCGAAGTGGGTGAAGGCAGCGTCAAGTTTTGTCTGATTCTGGGCAAGTTCCATATTGCTGGAGTGAACAGTCCCAATGATGGCCGCCCTTCCCAGTGCAGCATCATCAAAATAGTGTGGATTAAAACGTCCGGTTTGCGGGGCAGTCATTCCGGTTTCAATATTTCTCAGGGTTGCCTGAATACTGATTCGACCACGGATATCTTTGCGAGATGCGGCTAATTTCTGCCAGGCAGCATCCAGTACTCCATGACTCAATTCCCCTGAATTCTCTGCCAGGAGTGATGCTGTCCAAGCGGCCCATTCGGTAATATCTCCAGGGGCTGGTTTTAATGGCTCGGGTGTTTGGTTTAGAGAAAAGGGTTTGGGATGACTGGTAATATGCTCATCTCTTGACTCAGTTTCTATATTACGTCTAATTCGACTCAACCAGAGGGGTAAATTCTGGCTGCGTTCGTACATGCTGGTCCAGCTTAATGCTTCGCCATAGGCCATTCCAAAGAGTACAGATCTCAGGGGTGATGTGATTCGTTCAGACATTAGTCATCCCCCCGGATTCTGCAATTTCTGCCAGTAGCTCAGCTGTTTTCCTCAAACTCACACCCGCCACGGATCGGACACACCGACCGGGTATTGCCTCGGTTTTTTCACACCAGGCCTGGGGAAGTTTGGCATAACCCAGACCAGCACCCAGGATACCTCCAGCGATAGCTGCGATGGTATCTGAATCACGACCTAAATTCACACCAGCCAGGATGGTTTCTGGATATACTCCATGGCCCGCTACCAATAAGCCAAATGCCAGCCCCACGGCTTCAGGAGCCAAGTCCGCCCAGTGGTAGTAGTCACAAGCCAATGCGGCGTAAAGCGGCATAATTGCGGATCTGGCACTATCAGATTGTTCGCCAATCTTAATAGCCTTTTGAATATTAAATGCAGTCCAGGAGTCACTTGGAATTACCTGAGTTGCAGCGGTGCATATTTCTTGGATAGTGGCTCCAGCAATTGCCACTGAAACGGCCGCGGCGACAGCCTGTCCCCCATAAATCCCTTCTCCAGCATGACTCACCTGACCAAAGGTTTTGGCCAGTTCACTGGCTTTATCCGGCTGTCCAGGATAAACACAGCCAAAAGGGGAAGCGCACATTGCCAGGCCATCACTCCAACTGTGAATATGCTTTCCCGAAACTGGTGGCTTGAGTCCTTTCAATAGATTCTGCAATGCCAGGGCTTCGCTGAATCCTGCTCCCTTATAGGACTGCGAGTTATGGTATATGTCTTTGACCCAATGTTCAGCGATAGTATCAGAAGCGATGCTCAGTCCATATTGACTAAGTAGCTGAGCATAAAATACTGTGAATTCAGTATCATCGGTCCCGGCTTGATCTGGCCGCAGAAAATCCTGGATATAACCATATTTTTCGGCGATGCTTTCTGGCGCCATACCCTCGGTATCAGCACCAAGTGCATCACCCACGGCCAACCCGAACAGGGCTCCCGATATGCGATCAGACAGATGCTCTTGAATCATTTTTACCATTTGAGTCCTCTTACCTGATAACGTGCCAGCACTGAGTTGCTCTCTTTTTCAATTCGGTCGGCTGTCTCCTCCAGGCTGATGCGGCCCGAGAAAAACTCCTGAAAAACCGGATTGGCAACCCGACTTTTCCACTCAATATAACCAGGCAGTCCAACCCAGGGTCCGGCAGATAGATATTGTGCTGATTCGGTTACAACCTTCCACCCATTTGAACTTTCCTGAAACATTGGATCAGCCAGACTGGATTTTCTGGCTGGCATCATCCAATCAGAGGCTGCCAGACGGGTCATATTCTCTGAGCTCAGTAAAAACTCAATGAATTCCATGGCTTTAGCCTGCCGGGTACAGGATTTTGGGATGCTCAGGGTTTGGGTATTTAATCCCATGGCCTGTGTTTTGGCCTTCATAGGTGGCATGACTGACCACCTGAAATTCTCATCCGCATTTTCAACGACCTGTTGTCGCGCCCAGGAACCGACACCTACTAACATGGCATACTTCCCGCTCAGGAACCCTGGCATCATTTCAGTGCTGGACTTGCCCACGCTGGAGGGTGACATGGTTTTCTCTTCATACAGCATACTAGAAATCCTGCCTAACAAGTCTTGCTCGGGTTCGGATACTCTGGTTACCAGATTGCCATCCTCATCATGATAAAAGAAGGATCCACCAAAAGCGATGGAGTGGTTCATGATAAAATTTGCACTACGGCGCAGACCCATAGCCAAGCCCCATTGGTCTGTGATTCCATCACTATTTTTATCCAGGGTTAATTTCTGGGCAGCAACGCTCAAGTCATCCCAACTCCAGGGCTCTTCAAAGGTGGGAGGAATGATACCGGCCTCTTCCAGCAAATCCTGATTGTAGAGCACCAAGAATGACTCGTTTATAAACGGAATTCCCACGACTTCACCGGTAGACCGAGTGACTGAAGCCCAATCAACGGGCAAGATGTCATTCCGCAATTCATCTGAAATGTAGGGTGATAAGTCCGCTACATATCCCCTCAGGGCAAAATCTACGACGATGGCTGACTCATAGTGAAAAATATCGGGGATATCCCCAGTCTCGAATCCGGTGATGAGGTAGTCGTGAATGGCGTTCCAGCTGCCCTGGATAAATTGGACGGACTGCTCGGGGTGCTCATCATTCCATTGGGCGGTAATTTCCTGGACTGCAGCCACGGCATCCACCTGCCAGGCCAGGCTGAGGAATTTGAGGGGACCCGTTTGCTCGCGGGATTCCGCATGTCGCATGGAACGCTCCCCTGCGATGTAAAATGATATCACGACCAGTGCCAGAGCACCAGCAATCAGAAAACCCTTATAGTAAAGCAGGAAGGAAATTAATCGTCGCATGGCTACCCTTTCACCGCACCCTGGAGGGTACCCGATGTGAACCATTTTCGCAGGACGGCGAACAGAATTATTGAGGGAATGGTGGCCATAAAACTGGCTGCAGCCAGAGGTCCGGTTCTGGCCTGACCTTCAATGCCGGTGAAGCGAGCCAGCTCGACAGGTAAGGTGGATAAATCAGGGCTTTTCAGTAATACCAGGGCAAAGAAAAACTCATTCCAGGCCGTGATGAAGGCAAACATAACTGAGGCTCCAATGGCTGGTAGCAATAATGGCATAATTATCTTGTAGATGATCTGGGTCTGACTGGCACCATCAATTGCGGCGGCTTCCTCCAATTCCACAGGAATTTCTTTTACATAGCCCTGCAACATCCAGAGCACGAAGGGTATATCCCAAACGACATAGACCAATACTAAGCCAGCCAGAGTATCGGTTAATTGCAGGGATCGCAATATCATATACAATGGAATCATGATTAGAATGGCGGGGAAAATCTGTGTAGTCAGAATCCAGCCCATGACAGCCTTGTTAATTGAGGTTTTATAACGCGTGAGCGCATACGCGGCTGGCAAAGATATTAAGACCACGATCACTGAAGTTATACAGCCAACATAAAAACTATTCAGAATACTCTTCAGTAGACGTTCTTCTTTGAGCACTGAGAAATAGTGCTCTCCTGTGAATACCTTGGGAATGAGAGTGGGGATACCAGAATAAATTTCAGGTGTGGGTTTGAAGGAGGTCGATATCATCCACAGTAGCGGAAAAAGCAAGTATATCAGGTAGGTGAGGATCAGCAGATGCATGATGGTTTTAGTCAATCCGCGTTTCATCAGGTGCAGCGAAAACATTTCGGGTCTCTGCATTATTCGCCCATCCTTTCCTTCAGCTGGACTCGCAGATAAAAGAATAGAAAGAGTGAAATGATAATCACCATGACATTGCCAATGGCCGCTGCGTAGCCTACATAGCCATAGCGAAAAGCCTCTTCATAGGCAGCCAACATTGGGAGCCTGGTTAATCCGCCCGGTCCTCCTTCGGTAAGAATCCAGACCAGGCCGAAAGCGTTAAAATTCCACATAAAGGACAGTGAAACTACAGCTGCCATGATGGGTTTCATTAGTGGCAGCGTGATATGCCTGAATTTTCGCAAACTGGTGGCACCATCCAATTCAGCGGCTTCATACAGGCTTGAAGGGATGGTTTTCAACCCCGCCAGAAAAAAAAGTGCCGCTTTGGGTATTTCTCCCCAAACGCCAGCCACAATAATGGCCGGAATAGCCCACTCGAAACTGGTTAGCCAGTTGATAGGTTCGTTGATGAGTCCCCATTGAGTAAGAATCAGGTTCAAAGCACCTGTATCGGGGCTATAAATCTGCCTCCAGATCAATCCCCGCACAATGGGTGGCATAGCCCACGGCACAAGCATGAGGACTGTATAGATGGGGATTAATCTCAATCCCTGATTGAGCAAAAGAGCCAACCCTAGTCCTAGCCCAATTTGCAAAGCTGTAACAATGGCTGTCCACAAAAAACCAACCCCCATGGAGCGCCAGAAAAACCGGTCGTGAAGCATAATGCGATAATTTTCCAGACCGGAGAAATGCATTTGTCCGCCAAGCTCATAGTCCGTGAAGCCGATATAGATTCCGCGGAGCAGTGGCACCAGAGAGATCAGCATGACTGGTACCAGTATAGGTAACAGGAGCTGAAGTTGATCCAAATTCTGATTTTTGGGTCGGGAGGTCAGAACCGAGTTAAGGGACATAGTTGATGGACTATGATTTAGATTTTAATGAGTAGCAATTTACACACATGATCGTTAAACATAGCTCCCAGGCTGAATAAAGACAAGACCAGCTCTTCCATGTCCGATTAGGTGCTCTCAACAGAAACAGTGTTTTTCAGATAGGTATTCACCTCATTCAAGTGAGGAATCGCTGTCTGAGCTCCCACTTGAGTTACTGATAAACCCGCAGCAGCGATTGCCAGTAAAACCGTTTCCTCCAATGTGTCCACCCCAGAATAATTTGCAGCGAGAAAACCACTGAACACATCACCGGCACCGACTGTGTCAATGGCTTCAACATCAATTGAAGGAATCAGTTTTTGATTTCCATGACTTGACATGAAGACACCTTTACTCCCCAGAGTAATCAATATCGTTTCAATTCCATATGCATGGAGTGCATCTGCAGCCTGTATTAAAGAGGTCTCATCAGAGATCCTTATTCCAGTAAGTTTTTCTGCTTCAATACTGTTAGGGGTTATGATAGTGATATCTTTGAGCAACTCAGGCTCAAGACACTGAACCGGGGCAGGATTCAGGATGACACTGACACCGCTTTCGGAGGCAATTCTAATCGCGGATGCCACTGATTCCATGGGCGTTTCCAATTGAGCAAGCAACACATCTGCCATACTAATAACCTGAGAGTTCTGGTCAACATCAGCTCCAGTTAATTTCCAGTTTGCTCCAGAGATAACCACAATACTGTTCTCGCCCTGATTGCTTACCGTAATGAAGGCCATGCCAGTTGGGGTTCCAGGTTCCTGCTGGATGAGATCACTTCGGATGCCCTCTGCTGATAGTGCCGAAATGGCTTCTTCCCCGTACTGATCTGCTCCCACCTTGGCCAAGAATCTCACCTGAGCCCCGGCACGGGCAGCAGCAACTGCCTGATTGGCTCCCTTACCGCCATGTCCATATTGAATACTGTTACCAATGACGGTTTCACCAATTTGAGGTAGTGCCTCTGTGGTAATGGTCATATCAACATTATAACTACCGACGACTACAACTTTATTCATCATATCATTCCTGAAAATATCGCTAGAAGGTCAATCCAAATGAAAACATATTTACTTGCTTTAGGACGCCAAAATCCAGATAGGTATAGTCAAAAGACAATCCATAAGCGCCCACCGGATAATTCACACCGAGACCAAAAGTCAAACCTTCAGCATCATAGTTAAAGCGATATCCTCCTCTTAGAAAGAGCATCTCCTGGAACACATACTCAGTGCCAAAATTAATTTTTTCAGAGCCATCACTTTGCACTTTGCCTTCAAGCACAAGCGTGAGATAGTTTTTATCACCATCCACTTCAAAGAAATCATAAGCAACACCCGTCCTGAATTCCAGGGGCATGCGAATATCAACTGGTTCCGACTGAAGTTCCTCGCTATACCCTACCAGATGGGTATCCGATCCAAAATTTCTGGCTGCAATGGACAACCGAAGGCTATTCAAACCAGTGTAGTAGAGTGTTGAAAAATCAATGGCCCAGTTGCTCATTCCCAGGCCTGCAATTTCTTCACGTATATAGCGGAAATTTGCACCCAACGCCAGTTTATCAGTAATCAGTTTCGCATAAGCAACACCAATTGCCAGATCGCTACCGGTAAAATAATTACCTGTAATTACCGGGGCTGTTGTCCCACCTTGTCGCTGTTCGTGAATGGTTTCCGGAATTTCCCCATAATCTAAACTGACATAACTAAATGCAACGGTTCCATAACTGCCCAGCCCCTTTGACATGGCCAGCGAGGTATGGTTTATATCAGCAATCCACCCCATAGAGTTGAATTGAATATCAAGGTCCTGTATATGCCCCAAAATTGCCGGGCTACCAAATGCAACATTGGCATTGGCAACCTTATTCACCAGGAGGACCCCACCCATGGCAGCTTGTCTGGGGTCGGGATTGATTTTTAAAAACTGCCAACCCGATTGACCTGAACGCTCAATATTAATTGGATCAAGACCGTTTTGCCCAAAAATGGCTGCTGAGAGAATCAGTAGAACCACAATATTTTTATTTACAAACATAAGTCACCAGATTTGTAAGAGTCAATGATTAAATACATTTTCATTTGATGATAGCCAGCTTTCCGATGAAGGTTTCGCCCTCATGCCCAGACACCATTGATTCAACTGAATAGATGTAAAACCCGGGA
This sequence comes from Fidelibacterota bacterium, assembly GCA_016844955.1. GTDB lineage: Bacteria > Fidelibacterota > UBA8477 > UBA8477 > JABMPR01 > JABMPR01. The sequence goes on from JAERTH010000052.1 coordinate 36,029, forward strand.
GCAACACCCAATGCCCATTTTGTCAACTGGTAGTCGATATTGGCAATGGAACCCCAGGCAGCCGATCCAGTCCCATCGTCATGTTCAATCTCCTGCACCAGTTCACCAGAAACAGTGAAAACCTTGATTTTTGCGGCACCTGGCAATCCCATGAATTGAATTCGGTACCGTTCTCCTGTTCCAGACAAGCCACTATGCTGTCTGAATGGATTTGGAACGACATAGACATCTGCGGGAAAATCTTCATTATGAGGTAGCGTCGGGTAAATCGGGAACCTATTATTGTTAACTTTTCCACTTTCGTTCCCATCTGTATCATAGGTAGTAATGGTATAATAGTAACCCACTGAAGCAGCAACTTCACTATCTACATAACGCGCTATACCTTCATTGGCTTCGATCGCCTGACTGGGTATCTCCACCAGTAAATCCCAGGGACCAATGGTGAAGTAGGTGGATCTATAAATTCGATACCCCGCCAGATCATTAACACCAGTAATTGGGTCCACATAAGTATCGGAGACTACTGGCCACTCTATTATAACATTGCCTGGTTGAGAGCTAATAGTCAGACTATTTTCACCATTGGTAGGTGTTGGTGGTGGGTGCGATTCTGGTTCTAAATCCTGGGCATATAGTTGTTGGGCAGATTCGACGTTTGAGAGCAATGCCTCCAGGGACTCCGTTTTCAAATCATTTAAATTGTCGATGCCTCCTTCAACAATCTTGGAACGATCCATTTCACCCATGACTTCGGCGAAGACCAAAGTGATTTTTTGAAAGGGGGTCATGGTAAAAGGACCGACGCTTAGCAGGTAAATCGGACTTCTTTCATATTTATTGCCTCCCTCACCGCCTGCTTCCCGGGCATCATCCCAGGATAAGTGTGGTTGTTCATGGGTCATGACTTCTTTAAAGCGACTTGGTTCATCAACGGTGTGAATGAATATTCTGTCTTCCACGGGGGCGTTTGTAGCACCGCTCTTAGAACCATATTCCAGAATATTCCTGTACACATTTCCACCTGCATCGTCCAGAACGATAGCGCTAAAATAGGCGGGTGCATCAAACTCGTGCTCTTTAGAGTTCAACTCTAGAATGTCCCGTGAATCAGCTATATCACCCATTTCTGGACCCACACCAAAGTTATAATGGATGGGCGTCTCATCTTCCCAGTTGTAGCTCCAATCATCATAGAAATAGAAAAGCTCATTATCTTCATCCCAACCATACTTTTCATCTTTCTGTGACATGCTGCGAACCGTAAACAGCAAGCTATAGCGCATGCCAAAATAGAAGTCAGTTATGTTTGAAAACTTCTTATTGGTTATCTCAACTTCATGGATAATGAAATCATCGTATTTGGGATAGGACCAGACACGACTTGTGCGCCTGATTTCGACCTCGGCTCCATACACATAATGAGAACCTGCAGCTACTTGCTCCCCCTTTATGGACGAATCTGCTAAATTGTAGTTATTTGTCATCAACATTTCTTCGACTGGGAAAACATCAACACCTGAAGGGAAATATCGTGTGTCTAGGGTATAGGCCTGTTCAATATCATTTCTCACCCCATATAGCGCATATCCACCTGCGCCCAGATAATTCAATGCATCCTGAATATTGGGACCTTTTGAATATCCGGGATAATCCAATCCATGATATACATTTACAATTTCTGTGGGATCACCATATTGCAATGAATTGTGGAGTGTTGCCCAAAGATTGCCCCTGTTCAACGTCTGTTTTGACCACCCCTGGGCCATCACCTCACCGGAAAGCATACCCATTAAGAGGATTAATGCTGTCCCCAAACGTATATTTATAATTGCTTTGTCACTGAAGCCCATCGTCGCAAATCGCCTTATTGAATGATTTATTCTATTGAGGATTCTCATTAAATATCTATCCTTATCTGGAATTCAATTTGTCGTGGTGATACCTCATATGTATACCATTCCCATACATTGGGTTCGCCGGAAAAGAGATTCGTGGGGAGTCTTTCCTCCAGGGGCAATTCACTATTTTCATGGTAATATCTCAGTTGGTCATTGTAGAGCAACCGTAAGAATTTTGAATTGAAAATATTTTGAGCGTCCAGGCTAAAGACTGTGTGAATTCGGCCAATAGTTACACCCTTCGATAGTTTCAGATTGAACTGATAAATATCAAACCAGGTCATATTATTGGGTTTTGTTGATAAATCACCAGGCGGGTGATAAGTATATGGTGTTCCGCTCCGCCACCAGAAATAAGCATATGCATGTAAGTCACTAAAGGGATGGATGCCAAAAATATTGGGACCTCTCCCCTTTGCCAGATCATAACTGACCCAGCCCTTAACTTTTTGGAACCCACTCCAGGACCGTTTGCTTGAGGAATATCCATAGGGACGATCGACAAAAGCTGATCCTGGTTCATTCAAGCGGCTATAGCCAACCTTTCCGCTAAAGGACCAGTAAACATCATAGGTTACCCCGGCATTCACAGGTTGGTTAAATCTTGTTTCCAGAGAGGTTTCCATCCCTCTGGTATCTGAGTAACCACCATTACTAACCATGTAAGCCTTGGTGGCAAAATATTCACTCCCATACAGACCGGTTGTAACCGATGCTATTTGCTCTGCGTCTTTATAATAGCCAGTAAAATTGACTTTAACTTGATTGTTGTAAACCAGATCCAATCCTAACTCATACTGCACACTCTTTTCATAGCTTAAATTAGGATTGCCATAAAAGCCCTGCCATTCTTCCATATAGGTTGTCTGCTCTGCGAAGGGATCCAGGACCGTTTCCATATCTTCTGTGTAATTGACGAAGGGAAACCCCAGCATCTTTGACCAAGAAGGTCGTTGATAAAAATGGCCATAAGAGAAATGCAGAAGTGCTGTTTCACTTATAGGATGAGAGAGACCCAATCTGGGTGAAACCTTGAGTTGTAATTCAGTCGGCGTGGTTTCTGGTTCACCCGGTATTCCCATGGGTTGCCAGGGATCATGACCCGGCGTGGTCGTCTCAGAGGCAAGAGGATCAAACATATTATTTGCAGCGTTCCGGTTCTGATTGAAATAGTCAACCCGAACACCACCGTTTAAAATTATCCCAGGATACTCAGAAAGATTTTGCAGATAAAAATGTCCCTCATATGGCTGTCCGGTAAAAACATTCAGCAGGTTCCAGCGGCCACCACCTTCATAGGACGCCATGAAATGTTCTAAATCAATATCAAAAGTTTTATAACCAGTACCAAGTTTCACCTGCTGGTTCTTGGTATACTGATTTGTATAGTCAAGTCTGAACTGCTTGATCACACTTTCTGTTCGATCAAAACTATGGAAGTAGCCCTGATCCCTGAACTGGGTAACCATAAGAAAGGTGTCATCGCGGCGGGACCATAAGCTATCAGGCACAACACCATAGCGATCGGAACGATCCATGGCATCACTTAGTTGGCTGATATTCAGCTTCAGCAATGAGTTTTGATTGATCGTATAGGTAAGTGTTAGGTATAACTGGCTCCAGTTCCTGAGCTCCGGAAAATGATCATAAATTACACCCATGGGATTGTATTTATTTTGGTCATACGGACCTGCAACCAGGGTTGCTCCCAAATGTCGATGTTCCTCAGAGCCTTCCCATGAGTCAAAATTGGAATTGTTGCTGGTAATCACATAGTCAGCTCCAGCGGAATACCTGCTTCCCCCCCCGGTAATTGCCGTTTCTTTTTCCCCTGTGAAACCACCTATTCGGATTTGGAGTCGCTTTAACAGATCAAAGTTTAAATATCCCTGAACATTTCGCTCTGTATTGTAGGGAATTGATTGTGGAAATATACCCACTCCATTCTCTTGCCGACCAGAGAGGAGGAACGTTACACCATCAAAAAGACCCCCATAAACGGTTGATTCATAAAACCATTGATCTCGTTCAGCATAGTCGCCCAGCGTAGGATCAGGAGTGCTTTCCTCTTGCCATTGTGCAAGTAACTCCTGTGGATCCTGACCAAAAAACCTACTGACTGGATTTTCGCTTTGAGTGGTCCAGTAGTCTATACCAAAACCAGTAATATCGTAGTTATCGCGACTATACATGTTCCGCCCAAAATGATATTTACCAGCGGGTCGTAACCTTGAAATAAATGATCCATGTATACCTTGAGCTGTCTTCTTTTCAGTGATGTTTATGACAGCCGCCCGCGCCTCACCATATTCAGCATTATAGCCACCTGTCATGACAGATATTTCCTGAATCGCAGAGAGGTTAAAACCCGAGAAATTGTCCGAGAATAAACCACTATTGGTACTGATGCCATTCATAAGAATTACACTGTTCACTCTTGAATCACCGCGGTAGGTATTCTGGAAGATACCTGCCTGCGTTTCAAGGACATCCTTCATGTCCTTGACAGGTTGTTTCTCCATACTTTCACTGCCCACTGAGTGCTTGCTGGCAGTATGACTTTTGTCTATTAAATGACGTTTTGCAACAACAGTAACTACTGACCCTTCAATGGTCTGCTTCCCCAGTTCTTTTGTGATATGGGTGGTATTGTCTGCAGTAACATAAACATCAACCAGACTAACTGATTCATAGCCGATGTATGATATAGTGAGTGTATAGGACCCGGGGTGGATGTTAACAATAACAAATTCCCCCGTCATATCAGTTGTGCTACCCTGATAGGTTTCTTTGATAGTAATGTTGGCTCCAATGAGCGGTTCACCGGATTCGGCATCAGTAATTTTTCCAAATATCTTTCCAACATTACCGGCAAACAGAATCTGTGGCAGCAACACCAACAGTAGAATTCTGAAATAACACAACACGCTTTTATTCATACGTCATTTTCCAGGTTAATTCAAGTTTTTCAGCGTAAGCCCTCAAGTACTATGGGTGACTTTATGGTGTGAAGAGGCTACTCTATTAAAAAAAGGGGGTTGGAACCAGGCAGAAGGAGGCGGAGTAATGGTGCAACTAGCCCCAACCCTTGCAGATTGCGCAGATAGGTATTATCTGCGCAATCATTACTTTTGAAAATACAGTTTACTTCAATAGAATCATTTTGTTGCTTAATACATCATCACCTGCTTGCAAGCGATAGATATACATGCCACCAGCAACTGGAATACCTGAATCATCACGGCCGTTCCAGGTTGCCTGATAAATACCACTTTCCAGTGGGCTATTGGCTAAGGTGCTAACATGCTGACCCAAAACGTTGAAGACTTCCAGCTTCACGTCTGCTGTACCAAAGCTCTGTGGAATTGAGAACTCAATCACAGTACTTGGATTGAAAGGATTGGGAAAATTCTGAGTAAGAACAAACGCGTCTGGCATGGCATTATGCGAATCAGTGGAGACTGTCACCAGATCATTTTTATACATCGAAAAGCCACCACCCTTTTCACTTGAATAGACGACCCCATCCTTTACATAAACAGCACGGGCATCATTCAACATGTCAAAGTTGGCAACCTCAGTTGGATTGGTAACATCTGTAACATCATACACTTTGATTCCGGCAGCTTCACAATTCGCGTATAGGTAATCACCTTCGCGATAGGCGTCGCCATCCCAGCTTCCACCTGTATTAACCCCACCAACCTGTACAACAGCAGTCAGTGTACTGATATCAAAAATCTTCAGACTGTCAAAATCATGGACATAGGCATAATTGTCATCCAGGCTTAACCAGCTGGTTCCTGTGGTGAGAGCTACAGTATCCTGGAGGGCAGGAGATTCTGGAGAGCTAACATCATAAAAATACAAGGCACCCCAGTTGCTCTGGACCATGACGTCTCCATAAGCGGCAACACCTTCTCCGTAGCGACCGTTTACCATACTTTCAGCAACATAGCCCACCAATGAGGGTGAGTTTGCAGTTGATACATCCACGATCCCGATTCCATTATTGGCTGTTGCGGCATAGACATAATTGCCAAGTATGGCAACATCATTTGTCCGGTCTGTAATAACGGCAGTGAGAAAGGCAGGATTGGCTGGATCTGTAAAGTCTATGGGTAGCAATCCATCATACCTGGATCCGGCAAAGACAATATTGTCTTTGTAAACCACTTTTTTCACCATGGGTCTGTTACCGTCTGAATCAGCCAGCGTGATGCTGCCTAATTCGGTCATAACCGAAGGAGTGGTTATATCGAGGGCACGTACATGATATCTATACGCCAGATACGCTGTATTCTCAACGATGGTGGCACTATAGCACAATCCATCAGCAGGAGCGGGGACAGCAATTGAGCCAGAAATACTCATGTTTGCTGGGTCGTTAACATTAACAGCGCTAAGCAGGGATTCTTCCCCAGCAAAGATGTGCGCCGTTTGAACTCCACTCATATTGATTGACCCAAAAGAAATCTTGCGCACAGAACCATCAGTATCGATAATTCCGAGCGAAGTCGGGGCACCTGGGTCTGTAACATCAAGAACAGTTACACCATATTCCTTTGAAGCGATGTAACCAAAATTCCCATCAAACATGACGTCAGAATTTTTAGGATTTGATAGTGTGGAAACATATGTCGGGTTCGCAGGATCGGATATATCTACCACATCGATGCCAGCAGAGTAAACGCAAATATAGAGATAGTTAGAGATGGGCATTACATCTTGAACCCATCCCTCACTGGCTATGGTACTGACCAAAGTTGGAGCGGTAGGATCAGATATATCAAAGATTTCTGTTCCGCCACCATTTCCAAGGTAAGCATATGAACCAGACACATTGATACCTTCAGCCCAGGGACCTTCAGCCCCACCATTGGTGATACCAACTGAACTTGGATTGGTTGGATCAGTAATATCAATAACTTCCATACCAGAGACACCAGCAGTGACATATACGTAGTTACCGCTAACCGCCAGACCTTCGCCATATCCTGCCAGTGTCAGGCTGGATAAAAGTGTAGGTGCCAGAGGATTGGTTACATCAACAATTTTAAGATCCTGCCCAGCAGTCGCCAAAGCATAAGTGACTCCGCCACTAACCTTCCAAACGATATCTTCGATCATATCGCCAAGATCAAGGGAAGCTGAAGTATAGGGGTTGGCTGGATCATCAAAACTGGTGATAGTGAATTGATCTGTTATTCCATAGTAGACCAGGGATCCATAATTTGCCACTCCTCTGATATCGCCACCACCTGCGCCCCAATTGCCCAGAAAAGTCATATTGACATTTTCTGCGGACAAGGTAGCTGGCACCATCATGAGTAGTAAAACCGCTAACACTAATGTAGATAGCTTGTAACTGTTTTTCATGACTTCGTTCTCCTTACGATGTTTTGAGAAAAGCATGCTTGATTGGTGTAATTGTACTCATAATTCACCATCACTCCAGATGCGTTCTCTTCATTATTTATTATCTCATTTTGCATTAAAATGTTAATCCAATTTCCTTACAGATTTGCGGTAGACCAGCTCAGTAGGTAGGACAATACCTTCTCCAGAATGCGTACCTTCCTGCTTGATCTGTGATTGTAGTATCCTGAAAGCAATCTCACCGGCTTCGGAGGTCTGTTGAGCAACCGTGGTCATGGGTGTTGCCAGGTATTCTGAGTAGGGCTGGTCGTCAAAAGATATAATTGAGATGTCCTCGGGAATTTTGAGGCCCTCTTCCTGAATGGCGCTCATGGCCCCCAGGGAAATCAAATTACTGGCGGCGAAAATAGCTGTGGGACGAGGACTTTTTGTGAGCAGTATTTTGGCCCCGATATAGCCATTTCGTTTTCCGAAACTATCACCTACGATGAGGGATTCATCCACGGGTTGATCAAACTGTTTATGGGCATCCCGATAACCCCTGATACGATCATCATTTACAGAGGTATTGGCCTTGCCCTGGATGAATGCAATTGATTTGTGCTTCATCTTGAAGAAGTAGGACACTGCCTCTAGAGCACCTTGATAATTGTCAGAAACTACGTAGGCGCAATCCAATTCAGGAAAATACCTATCGATAATGACCAGGGGCAGACCAGTATCCTGTATTTGCTTCAGATGCAGATACTCCTCCCCCACCGGACAGATAATCAGTCCATCAACCTTCCGGCTTTGCAGGAGTCTGATGGAATCAATTTCCAACTGGGTATCCTCCTGGCTATCTGACAGAATGATGGAACTCCCAATTTTCCGGGCCTGTATTTCAATATTGCGGGCAATGGTGGAAAAGAATGGATTGGAGATGTCGGGTATGATAAGGCCGATGGTATTGGTGCGCTTGGTTCTTAAGCCCCGGGCAAGCTGGTCTGGAACATACCCCATTTCCCGCGCTGCATCTTGCACAGCCTCAGTAGTTCGATCACTGATGCGGTATTTTTTGGATTGGCCTGTGAGCACGCGTGAAACCGTTGTGCAGGATACACCAACCTGATGGGCAATATTATCTAAAGTAATTTGCTTGTTTTGAGCCAAGTACTATCCCTTCCAAGTAGAACCATCATAAAAATGACGATTACTGATCTGCACAATCGTTTGTTCTATATTAAATGAAGACATATGGCATGTCAATAGGTTTAATGGCACAAATAGTCATTTATATCTGAGCCCCCCATATTCCACTCCTGACCCATAATCACACTTGGATTCCTAAATACCTCATCTTGTTATATAATAGGTATTTACCCTATTTTAAGTGAAGATGTTTCTAATTGAATTCTGGAAATACTCACAATATACAAACGGGTGACCATGCTCAGCATCGGCCTGATCCAGAATAAGTAACATAAGTTACACCTTACTGATATGCAGCAGGCCTTTGAGAAGATAGCGCAAATTGCGCAATATTTTGAGCTTATTGTGCAAAGTATAGACAAACATGAAGAGTACACGCCTGAAATGTTGATCTTTCTTTAAAAGCAAACTAAAAATCAATCACTTAAGTGATTGGTTGCATTTACTTCATACAATAGATACTTTTATTTTCATGGTAAAGAAGCGCTATACACGATATTTAATCATTGCGATTTTAATTGTATTCCCTGGAACTGGATTATTAGGCCATGGAGGATTGACAGATCCTGCCATTGATGAATTGAATGACTATCTCATGGCCATCCAAATAATGAGATTCTATGATGAGGACGCTTCTGTCCTATTCCGGTCCTGGGATTCCCTCAGGATAGAATCGGGTAAGATCCGTGAGCTGACTGATGCGCAAGGTCTACGGGCTGACTCCAGAGAAGTCATTGCCCAGGTGGAGGTCACCCGCAAAAAACAAAAACTTCTGCTTCAGAATTGTCGCACCTACTTTTCGGAACAGGTCAAACAACAACCAGCCCTACGAATTGTAATTCAGGAAAAGATCCAGAGTAATTGGGAGGATCAGATACTGGAAGCACCTATTGGGCACTCCACCATACTACTGGTAGAGGTAATAAACCAACGCAACACATCAGCCAACATCGCCATGGTTTCAGAGCCAAGTGATGAAATACTATTTTGGAATAAACAGTTTATCTTGCCCCCCCGATCTTCAAGATTCACCTTCGTTGCCCTGGCACCCCTGGACACAAATCATGCCCATGCCAACCTACAGGTTTTTGATGAAAGGGATAACTACACCTCTATCCAACTGAGTTCGCGTGGAGTTGAACCTCATGCTGAACGATTTTTACTCCATCCCTCAGAAAATGTTACCAATGTTGCCCTTCCAGTAGCAGACACTGTTAAACAGGACATAGGGCAAGTCGATTCTGCGACCTTGAAGTTTTCTATTTCTGATCGTGAAAGCAATGAGCCTTTAGCCGTCAGGGCTGAGATAATCGATCGCAACGGAAACAATCTGTGGTCACCCACACGCAGAGCATCATTTGGCGTAAATAGAAATGTTGACTGGGATTATCATACCACGCTTTGGGACTACCAGCCCGGACCCTATTACTATCTAAATGATGGTGCTGAAATTGTAAAAAACCCTGCTGGAAAAATGGTGAACATGTATCATGGGTTTGAGTATCTGCCTATTTCCCAGGAAATTCCTGAAGATGGAACAATAGTGGCCAAGCTTGAGAAATGGATCGACATGCCAGACCTGGGTTGGTATTCTGGGCAAACACACATACATACCACTGATATGGGTATACCGGTTCAATTCAGCGAAGTGTGGCCAATTGTTTCACAAGCCGAAGACCTGCATGTCTCGTCTATCCTGACACTCAAGGGTGAATGGAAGACCCATGCGATTTACTCCAATGAATATCCCATGGGGGAAAGAAAATCCTTCAGTACTGCAGATCACATTATCACGTGGGGTGAAGAATTTCGCAATGATCCATATGGCCACCTGGCAATAATTGGATTGGAATCTTTAATCCAACCCATCAGTACTGGCGCTCTCGGCGAACTAGGCGATCCAGATTACCCACCCAATTCATACTTTTTAGATGAAGCCCTTTCAAGAGGTGCCATCACAATCGCAGCTCATTTTGGGGTCTATACACAGGGTGTGGAGCAAATTAAGTCGCGATTTCCATCTACTGGTTTTGAGATGCCAATTGATGTGGCTTTGGGGAAAGTGAAGTTGGCTGAAATCGCCGGTCTGGGTGGACAGATGGAGGTATGGTATGATATTCTTAATTGTGGATTCAAAATTCCTGCAACCGCCGGACCCGATTGGCTAATCAAGGATACACCCAGGGTATATGTAAATCTGGCAAATGGCGAATTCACCCTGGAAAACTGGAATGCAGGCTTGCTGCTTGGCAATAGCTTTATATCAACGGGTTCCATGATTTTCTTCAACGTTGATGGAGCCCAACCGGGGAGCACTATACATGCAGTTGGAGGCCCAACCCCCTTCGAGATAGAGGTGCAGGCATTAACCCCGAATGGCCAAATCCCAGTTGAGATCATTTGGAATGGTGAAGTAATTCTCGAAACCAGTGCATCAAATTCCACAATCTATCTGGATGACTCAGGCTGGCTGGCTGCTCGCTGTCAGGGAGCTCACTCCAACCCTATTTTCATTAATTTTGATGGAAGACCCGCAGGCCAGGCAGAAGCAGCTCTAAAATTTGTTCACACCATCGACCGTCTTACAGATTGGGTTGAGCACAAAGCCATATTCTATAACCAGGATCAAAAGCAGGCCGTGCTTGATGTGTTTGATGAAGGGAAAAATATTTATCTGGGAGTCATTGACCAAGCTAAAAGGCTGGGTCGGGATAAACCTACCAGGTAACACTCATCCCAGTACAGTTCAAGCCACTGCCAATACCCAGCAGGGCGACATGATGTCCCTGCTCAATACGGCCAGCTTCCTCGGCCATCTTCAGGGTAATGGGTAATGCGGCTGGACCGATATTTCCCAGTGTCTGGACGTTCAGAAATACTTTATCAATAGAAATTTCCAATGCTTCACTGAGCATTTTTATATGGGGGATACTCACCTGGTGTGGTGCATAGAGGTCAATTTTGTCATCGCTCCAATTTGGTAACTTTTCTTTCACCAGTTCCCAGGCCTCAATAGCCAGCCCAACACCGGCAACCAGCAATTCATGGGGATATGAAATCCCTCCATCACGTTGACCCACACACAGTCTGTTGAAGGCCGTGGCAGCCATACTGGCGGACCCATTGATGAGATGTCCTACACTTGAATTATCCTTGTGGGTCATGAGCATGGCAACAGCACCTGAACCCAGTGTAAGTGTGGCAAAGTTTTCACGAAAACTTTCCATGGTAAGATCAGGGTGCTGCAATTTTTCAATTGTTGCTTCAATAGGCTCTCTAGAGCTCTCACCGGCAACCACCAAACCGTACTTGATCATACCTGCTTCGATCATCATCATGATTTCAGACATTCCATCTACAAAACCCAGACAGGCATTACCAATATCAAAATTTCGACAATAGGGTGATAATTCCAGGTTGCCATGTACCAGACATGCTACTGAAGGTTCTATATAGTCCTTACTAACTGAAGTACTAATGATGCAACCGATCTCTTCCTGGTCAATTCCAGATTCCTCAATCACCTTTTGAGCTGCAATGGTAGCAACTTCGCTGGGCATGGTGCCCGGATCCCAGAAACGTCTTTCAGTAATACCTGTCAGTCGCTCCAGGTTACCCAGAGGGATTCCAAATTTTTCCAGCGTGCCGGAAATCTGTTCTTCCAGGCTGAGTGATGTTATATGATGAGGGGGCAGTTCGTAGGCTATGGCTTCAATGACGACGTTACTAGGCATGCTCTGTATCCGCGCTTTCGTTTTCCTGTGTGGGTTTAACTGATTAGTGATTTCTGTCCGAGAGAGTATGCCTAATCAGAAAATATCGGTTTCAAGTTAATCCAGATTCCAGGGCATTCAACTTATCATAGTGAGCCGGAGCTAAAGTATAGGTAACGGCCATAAGGAGTCAGCATCCGTGGATAAATAATTATCGCAGATAAACTATTTTGTTTGTGAACTGCAATCCGCTTGTCCGCATGCGGCAGAGATATACCCCTGCTGAGACCTGTACACCCAGATCATTCCGCCCATCCCAAATCACACTATTGATGCCAGCCGGGGAATTGTCAGATACCAATGTCGCAATCTGACGCCCAGTGATATCCAGAATGGTAACCTGAACGTTGGCAGATTCAGCAAGCTCGTATCGAATTACCGTACTGGGATTAAAGGGATTAGGATAATTTGCTAGTAATGTCGTGCGTTGTGGTCTGCTATTCACATCAACAGCCAAAGGAGCAGCCTGAATAGCCTGACTCTCATTCCCTATCCGATCCAAAGCGGTAATTGCATAAGAAAGGTTTGTGGAAAACGGAATAGAGTAGTTGAGCACGCTTGAGTCAAGAATTGCCAGAATGTTTTCATTGGTGCTCACATCTACTGGCAACTCACTGCTACCATAAATCACATACTTATAGGCCAGGTCATTATCAGAAGCAGCCATGGGAGCTGACCAGACAAGACTCAATTCCGAGTTCATATCATATTGAAAATCCTGTGGAGCCAATGGTGGTGTTTCATCCTTCCAGGCCATGGGAGGAATTAATGCGGGATAGCGGTAGAGATCATTATCCAGCGAATCCAGAAAACCTTTGGGGTTGTTGACTACGCCATTCCGGAGCCTGAAATACACACTCCCCTGACACCCCTGGGTCTCACGATTCAATCTGACCTGCCGGGGAAGCTCAGCAGCCGCCCAGTCATGCCAATCCGTCAATCGATAGGGGGCAAGTCCTGGATACAAATGCCGATTATTGCTGGCAGTTTGCCCAGCCCACCAGGGCATGAGTAGACCATAGTCCTGCGGACCATCATGTTCCCAGTACAATTGCGGTGTGAGATAATCAATGGTACCGGCTTCCAACCAGGCAACAGGGTCACAGTACAATTCATGATATGAGCTGGTTCCGGCAATCCCCTCAGGAACATTATTTTTCCAGATACCAAAAGGTGAGACACCATATTTGACCCATGGTTTAACCACCTGAATGCTATCGTAAATACCCTCAACCAGCAAATTGACATTGTCCCGACGCCAGTCAGTAATATCGCTAAACCCACGTGGTTCAGCCGCAAAGGTGCCAGCATCTTCACCACTCATCCCACCATAAGGGTAGAAATAGTCATCCATGTGAACACCATCCACATCGTAGTTGTTCACTACATCCAGGAAGACATTGATAACATATTCACGTACGGCAGCTTTCCCGGGATCCAGGATCAATGATTCTCGAAGATCTCTGCTTCCTGAGTGAGGATCGTGGACCGGATCCTCCTGATTCACACCAGCCATAGTGCCAACTGACAACAGCCATTCCGGGTGCTGATGATAAACATGGGAGGAGTGTAGTGAGCTGGTATTGCTGCGGGTGCTCACGCGATAGGGATTGAACCAGGCATGCAATTCCATATTCCGTGCATGTGCTTCTTCGACCCAGGTCTGGAGAGGATCATAATACGGCGAAGGTGCAGCTCCCGAGGTACCAGTTAGTTCGTGTGACCAGGGCTCATAAGCTGACTCATAAAAAGCATCACAACCAGGACGCACTTGAAAAATAACTGCATTGAACCCATTGTTCTTCAGGCTATCCAGCATTTGAGTAATTTCACTAAGCATGGAATTGGTAGACCAGTTTGAGCGTGGGAAGTCCAGCCGATAAGCCGTACTCACCCAGGATGCCCTGAACTCATGTTTGGGGGATGTTTGGGCAATAGTCATGCTGCTTATGGTCATGATGGCGATGAGGATAATTTTCTTCATGGTTTGAATCCTGTTGCGTTCTGTTTACCTGGTTTCTACGAATTCCATATAAAATCAATCCACTGGTTAGCCAGGTTAATTGCACTTCAAACTAACCCAAGACTTACCAAGACAAGATGACTTTCACCTGATTAGTAAATTATTTTTACCAATTAAATTCATCCATATGTGCATCGTGAATGTATTCATTACTGAAAAGCAGAAAGGGCCAGCAGGAGCCAGCCCTTTCCTATGCCATGAAGTAGGGGGGATCTACTCCAGTAGCACTTCATAATTATCTGGTTTTCCTGTATTCCAGGAAAACCGACCGAAAGTTTTTTGTCAAGCCAAGTATGCAGAACCTTTTAGAGATGGAACCGGAGGTAGCTAAATTGAACACATAACGGCATCAATACTTGAAAGTTGCTCTGATTCATCATCGAATGCTCCAGAGCGTTGTTGAATGTAATCTCAATCAACTTCCAGGTTCAGACTGAATATATCCAGACCGTGATAGATGTGTAGAATATGGGCTAAGATAGTTAGTGTATTGTCGTTTAGCAATTTTTATTGCGTTTGACAATCAGTCAGTGATAGAAGGTCACCCAAATCTTGTCCTGTATGAGCTCAGCAACATGCTCGCTCATTTTATACAATTGACCTGAAATGGTGTTAAGCAGAGAAGAAGGTCTTGAAATACCTGAGGCTACTGAAAGATAGTGCGGTACCGATAGCAAAATAGCCCGGAGTTCTCAACATCAAAGGCACCAGACCGGAGGTACGAACAAAGACTCCCATGGACATCATAATCACAATCAAGACATAACTGTGCCAGGCTTGAAAGGCAAAAACTGAAACCTTTGGTTCCATTTGTTCTATCCTTAGGATGTTCTTAGTAACAATCCGGGAAAAGCCAAACAAGGAAATCAGAATTCCTGGAATTATTCCTGAAATTACCATGAGAAACGGGGTTTCAAGGCTCAATGTGAGCAGCCAACGGGTGGCAAGAGAGATGAGCATCAACCCTACCCCACTCCACATGAGACCTGATGTTAGTAGTAAATATTTCCGGGGGACAGCGATAAACTGGTTCACTAAGGACTACTCTATGTGTTTTGAAATTATTTTGTGCCGGGAGTCGTAGTTATTGGGTTTCGATAAATTGCATTTGGGGCAGATAACAATACCTGCCCCAAGAATCAATCCTTATTGTTACGCGACTTACTTTGCTCCGCGTTTCAGGCCCCACATGTAGGAGAAGGCCGTCAGGAATAAGAGAGGTGCCAGGATCATGAGTACAAATTCTGGTGAGAAAAACAGTAACTGTCTACCTGCTGTTAAAAATGCCAGTGCAATTCCACCGAGACCGATCAACGTTCCACCCAGGGTGACCCAGTAGAAGCATTTACTCATGAGGTCATTTTTTACTGTTAGAATTGGAATGAAAAATATGGTCAGACCGGCAATACTATGGAAGGCAGGGTAAATAATTTTTGCGAATGTACCCATATCCATAAAGCGACTGATGGCAATGAGTACTACTCCCACCAACATGGTACTGGCGTATAGCTTTTCATGCTGAGGATAGAATTGGGAGACCAACCCTATTGCCAATGAAAATGGAATGAGGGTTGCAACAACCGCCACAAGTTTGCTGGTACTACTTCCATGCCCCAGAAGACCAAGGATTTCCCATCCTAGGAATATCAGTAACAACCCAGATACTAACAATACTGCGAAAGAGGTCATGTAGTAGTAGTTTGCAATATGCCGTGTGGCTTCATCTTTCTGTTTTCCCATCAGCATCCAGATTGCATAAATCGCAACCAGACCGGTAGCCAATAAGACCAATTGATCAAATAAGTTCATTCTTTCTCTCCTTCATATTAAGACGATAACGAACTGCACCTTTCATCATAAGGCACAAACAAATTATATCACAACGTCTGGCCGGGCCCTATTCCTACAGAGTAGGCCAGCACTGACAACAACAGGATTGCTGGAAACAGTGTATAAATCTGATTTTTGGTGAGAAGGGGTTTGCCGGACTTCAAAAACCCCAGAGCCATCCCACCTATTGCAATGAAGCCAGTCCCCACACTAACACCCAGAAAAGATGATTCAGCATGTCCCTGAGCAAGCAATATGATGGGCAAAATAAAGAGCATCAATCCCGAGATGCCATGCAGTAAAACCTGGAGGATGAGGGCCATTTTCTTCTGACCCCTCAGTTTCTGGATGAACAGGCCAGCATACAAAACAGAGATTAATGATGAATACTCCAGATGATATTCGCGCATATGCTCACCCACTAGACCCATGGAAAATCCCAGAGGAAGCAAACTGGCAGCCAGAGCAGCAATATCGTGTTCAATGATATCAACACCCAGGAGGATCATGAAGATAGCAGAAATCAGAAAAATGCCATAGGATACTGTGTGGTAGGCTATTGGGATAGTTCCCAGCCCCTCAATACCTGAGACGATCTGAATACCAGCCACTATTGCGACTAAAAGCAATAGAACCTTATTAATCTGTTCCATCAGGCTACCTGGCCCCCAGGATGACCATAAACATGCTGGTCATCATAAATAGTGAGGCATATTTAAACAGACCAAAATTGATGCGCTCTGAAGCGTTGAACATACTCCCCATGGCCAAACCGGTGAGACCAACGGCCAGGACAATGATCAAGCGCAGATAACCAGTAGTTAAGTTCATGAGGATACCAGAAATAACTATACTAGCTGCAGACAAAAGACTTGAGACTGCAATCATCAACCGGGTTCTATTCACACCATAGCTGGAGGGAAATGTCGGGATACCTGCAGAAGCATAATCCTCAGCATATTTAATACTAAAGGTCAAAATATGTGTCGGAATCCAGAACAGGATTCCAATCATAAATAGCATTCCAACACCATCAACTGCACCGACACCCAATACACGGCCTGCCAGGATTGGCATTCCTCCGGAAATCCCTCCCCACAGGATAGACCACGCTGTCCTGCGCTTAAGCCAGATAGTGTAAACGACAACATCGGTGAATAGTCCAGCAAAAATAACCAAGGCAAAAAGCCAGTTCAAATAGATCGCCCAAAGCAGGCCTAGAATAGAGAGACTCAAACCAATAATCCAGGCTTCACGGGAATCAATGACTCCTGCAGGCAGGGGGCGCCGCTTCGTACGATTCATCCGTGCGTCGATATCTCGATCCCAGACCATATTTAGAACAGTAGAGCCACTTACGGTGAGAAAAAGACTGCCTATTAGACTGAGCAAATCTCCAAGATTAAAGATTGGACACCGCGCTGAAACATACCCGGCTACTCCAGTAAGGATGAGCAACCCGGTCTGCAGGCTCTTGATCAGGGGCCAGTACTGTTTCACCTTAGAGAAGATGGCAATCATTTAGACAATGCTCCTACAGTTGCTACTCTGCAGATGTTGTATCTGCTGGTGCACCGATTTCCCCGATGGGAGTTCGTGCACAACGAAAGCCAAGACTCATGCTTGAGTACTCGGGACCAGCGCTATTTCGCGGCCAAACCCGTAAGCTATATTCGTAGCTTTGATACGACCCGCCACGCATATAGCGGTAGTGAACTTTGGGGTGATCATCACCGGTCCACTGATACACATTGCCAGCCATGTCATATAGGCCATAAGGGGAAATACCCTCCATAGTCTGATACCCATCATAGCTTCTCCCATTGTAGAATCCCACAGGAGTGGTTTTGACAACATCGCTAAACATTTTCTTGAATAGGTTATGGCTACTTACATAGTTGGCTTGATTACGTTGAACAGTATTGCCCCATGGGTAATCATTGGTACCTGTTCCGCGGGCAGCTTTCTCCCATTCCATTTCAGTCGGCAGGCGATAGCCAAAAAAGTCTGCATATGCTTTTGCACCAAACCAGCTTACTTCAACCATGGGATGATTCTCATACCCACTTTTTGGACTGAATATGCCTTCTCCATAAGTCAATCGTAACCCGGGATTACCAAGAGGAACATGGGGATAATCTCCAGCAGGAATTTCCCATTCGTGTAGATAACCATCAAATGGATCGCCTGGGTGATAGCCCCAAACCGTATCTCGTTCAATATAAATGCTCCCCTTCTCAAGGGCATCATTCAGATAATTTGAGTATTGACGGTTGGTCACATTGGTTACCATGATCTCATAATCGTAGTCGATATTCTTAACATGCTGATGTTGCCCGAAATAAAATTCACCAGCAGGAACCAAAGACCAGGTATTGGGATTCACGCCAGTCTCGACATATTCCATGGGCTTCTCTCCCAACAGGTTTACTGCCAGGAACAAGGATACAACCAGGATTATTTTAAAGGTTTTCATATTTCCATCTCCTTCTCAATCGCATCCCTGCCAGCCTGCGTCAATACACCCGTTCTCTCAAGATCTAGTTCAGGTGAGTCCGATTCTTTTTTCCAGAATCCTTCTGAGCTGAACAAATCTTTTAATCGCCAGATCAATAATCCACCAACCAAAACCAGAATGATGCCAAGGCCAAAATCCATCAACAACATGGTCCAGTTCACAATGGAGGCTTGATCGTATTCTGAAACAAATAAGCGTTTCATCGAAAAGATGGTAGCAGCTCCAAAAGCTATATCCGAACCGATTATTATGGTCCAACCTAACCATTTTCTGAGTTTGCCCTTGATTCCCCAGATATCGATATAGTACATGAGTATAATTGTGGCAATGATAGCTGAGAGAATGTGCCAATGACCGGTCAGCGTGATACGCTCTTCACGAGCAGGCCAAACGCGAAATATTTCTTCCAGCTTAACGGCCATAAAAATGCCAACGCCACTAACGGTAAAATTCATGAAGACCATTTGCCAGAATGGTCCAAACTTGATAGGGTCATGGAACAGAGCCACCAATTTTTGACCAAAACCAGGGTTCTCAATTCCCTGCTCTGCGATTCTATCCCGGATGAGTTTACCCCATGAGTGAATCACCAGAAGCAAAGCAGCAAACATCACAAAAACGGACCCTACGTAGATAAAGGTGTGTGCCATTTTAGTCCAAACAACGGACCATACACCACCGGAAATCACGATGGTTCCAAACATCATGGTGGGCATTGCAATTTTGTGCAACTTTCCCTTGAAATCCATCCAGCGTCCTACAATGAGGGTAATGGCAACTGCAATAAGGGTCAACATGATATGTAAGTGGCCAATTACTGCTTTCTGCAGCGCAGTTTTATCTGGATTCCGAATCAGGTCTTCAGCCAGAAATGTTTCGTGGCCATTGCTCCAGAACGATCCTGTAACAGCACCAAATCCAGCTGAAATGAGCATGGAAACAGCCATGATAAAAAAGGCCATTCGCTCCAGATCATACCCTGCTTTTGTATGTGCATAGTCTTTGTTTTCCACGAGGAAATGCTTTCTCCACGGGTAGAGTGCAGCTGTCAGAAGTAAACCGGCAAAAAAGATCAGTGATTGTCCCACCAGGAATAAGCCATGATAAAAATAGTTGTGACCGAAATAACCAAACGCCAGACCAAAGATGGTTGTGGTGATCCAACCCACAGTGATGGTGTTATTGATATTGGCGCGCTGATGTCTGCGCATGGGAACGATGGAGGTAATCATATAAACTTCGATGGCCACTACGATCATCGCTATAACATGATAGAGCATGATGATACGGCCTGAACGTTCAACACTCTGCAGATCCATCCCCAATAAGTTGACTACAAAATCACGGACTCCCCACTCGACCATGGGTCCAGACAGCATACCCCAGATGGCTGTGATTACACTTATGGCAGTAATCCCCATCAAGATTAAGCCTTTGGTAGTTTGAAAGAAAAAATGGAACAGGTCTTTTATCTTCTTCATTGCTTTTTTCCCTGTTTACGTTGCATTTCTCGTCTTGGTGCTACTCTTATTAATGACAATTTGTATCTCGTTACGATATTTAATAGGCGCAACTATCGTGCCGCCAATACAATTATTGCGGACTTTTTTGTCCGATTTTAAAAAGTAAAGTACCAGCAGCAGGATTCAACACAATTTTCTACAGCAATGCCAGGGACTCCGCGAGCAATCACAGAGTCCCAGACAGTTGACTATTTATGTTTTACATATCTTCAGGTTTCAAATAGAAAGGCTTGAAGACTGGAAGCTGGAAGATGACGAACAAACCAAAGGACATAATTCCACCTACCAGCCATTCAAAGGAATGTCTGACAATATACCCATCCAAACCAATGAGAGCGGTGGCCAGGGCTGTGGCTAGAACGAGGTAGTATCCGATCTTTTTCTTGAGTGCCAGAAAAGGTATGGAAATGATCATCAGGGCTGAGGATAAGTAGTTCATGAATCCACCTAATAGCAGGGTGAGTGTATTGGGATCATACACTGCTTCTGCTGTCTTGGTGATCTGACCAGAATCTATCTGTGCCTGGGATGTTTTTACCAGAGCCAAGGCATCATAGTGATCCAGGTTGGTGTAAAAATTACCCAGAGGATGCAGGGATGAGGTAAAGTCAAGATATTCAGGAATAAAGATGAAATAACGAACGCCGTGTTGGCCATTCATAAATACCATTCCTGCAACAACACCAACAGCCGTATAGGGAATAATCTTGAGAAGTTTATTTTTAATAGTATCACCATCTGACAATAGCGTTATAAAATAAAAGATGAGGCCAAAGAGCATGACCGGGAGTACGGGTGGCGCAGGAAGATTATCAGGAGGAGGCAGTATTCCAGCGACTGGTCCATTAGAATAATCACTCACAACCAATACCATCCACGGGATGAACATGGTCATTCCTGCGACAGAAGGGATAGCAAATATCCCCAGAAGACTACCACGAGCCCATTCTTCGCCATCATATACCTTTTTTGCAATCACCAGCGCAAAGGCACCACCAAGATAGAGCAGGACAAGCCAGGCGCCATAGGTGGCACCCAGGATAGGTACTGCAGGATAAAAATCAGGATCAAAGGGAATCAAACGTTCCATTACATTTTCAAGTGCAAACTTGAGGGTTTTCATTCCCATAGTTGGTGCCAGATACATCATAAAGAGACCGGCGAGTACCGCTGTCACTGCCAGAATCGTTCTCTGGAGTTGGGTGGTTTTGTTTAGCATCAGGTTTTCCTCCTATTAAACTTGAATCTATTTATTCAAGTAGATTACTAAAAAGCAGAAAGCGAGATAATGGACATAGCGCCCAGCATGTAAACCGAGGCATATTTGAACAGATAAAAGTCATGTTTTTCAGATGGCTTCAGAATGATGAACCCAGCTAATACCAGGAGACCCACGGAAAGAATAGCCAGGAGCCTTAAATAGCCCCAGGATAAACCCAGAGAGTACAGGCCGATAGCAATGGCCACTGTAGCGCCAATACTTGAAATGGCAATGATCCAACGGGTATTCATAAAGCCATAGCTGTCAGCAAAGGTCGGAATACCGGCCCTACGGTAGTCATCAAAATTTTTAATATTGAAGGTCATAATGTGGGTGGGAATCCAGAGCAATACCGCCAACAAGAGCAATAAACCCAGGCCATCAATTGCACCAACAGCCAGAACTCGCCCTGCCAGAATAGGCATTCCACCCGATATTCCACCCCACACTATAGACCAGGGAGTTCTTCGTTTGAGCCACATGGTATAAACAACTACATCAATGAAAAGACCACCGCCAACGACCAGGGCATATAGGGGATCCAGCCAGAAGGCAAGTCCAAGACCTATTATTGAGATGGCAAGACCGAGGAACAGCGCGGATTGAACTTTGATAGCACCACTCACCAGGGGACGGTGACTGGTACGCTCCATTCTTGAGTCAATGTCCCGATCCCAGACCATATTCAGCACAGTGCTACCAGCAATGGCCAGGAAAAGGCTGATCACCATACCCATGAATTGAACGACGTGATCAACAGGACACAGAACGCTGGTGTACCCTGCGATTCCAGTAAATAGCAAGAGGCCTGTTTGTAAGGTCTTTATCAGGGACAAATAGTTGCCACCTGTGCTTCTGATGCTTTCCGCTTGTTTTTCACCGATCATAGAGAGGGTTCGCTTTCATGATTCATTGTTATGTATGTTGATACTAACTAACATACAAATTCAAAAAAAACTAAAAGAGTAGTTTTGCCACAGTACCCTTCAGACTGGCACCACGTTCGACCAGATTATAGCTAAAGCCTTTTAGTCTCCAGGACGTGACCATAAAGCGCATGCTGCCCAGAAGAATGAGCGCAACATCTTCAGTGGACAAGTCGTTTGAAATCAGGCCATCACCCTGGGCAGAACTTACAAATTTTGAGACCACTGCTATCCGGCGATCCATCAAGGCGTTCACACTTTTGGCCAGTTTCGAATCATACTGAAATATTTCTTCAGAGAAAATTACGGCTGCTGTAGCAGGGTTGTTCTGAAAATAGCGTAGATGACTGTCAATAAAGGCATTCATGCGGACTGGAATGGGTTTGATACTGCTAACTTCTTCAAAAACAGAATCAAAATGATCATTGAAATGTTTTATAATGGCGCACAGGATATCTTGTTTACTTTTAAAATGACGGTAGATAGCCTGTTCAGAAATTCTCACCTTTTGAGAGATATTCTTAATTGTGAGGTTTTGAATCCCCCCCTCTTTCACAAGATTAAGGGATTCGTTGAGAATTTGTTTCTGGCGGGTTTTGGTGTCTAACCTGTTCATCATAATATGCGGTTAGTTTATGCTAACTAACATTGTGTTGCAAGGATTATTTGTTATTGTTTTGTATCAATACATCGGGTTGGAATTTTTGGTCAAATTGAAGTTCTTTTGAATATGATATGGGAGATCTGCTCACTTAAACATCTCGGCCAGCCCTCCCCCAAGAGCGGCACAGGATCGCGATCCTGTGCCGCTCTACTCCCCTGCCTCCTTACTCAAGCTTTAGAATCTTCTGGGTGCTTCTCAGCTGTTTGCCACTCTCATGCGCACGCATGCTACATGAAATCAAGTATATTCCACTGGCAACAGGTTTCCCCTGAGCATTTTTACCGGTCCACAGTAATTGATGTCTTCCGGCCTGCATATGCCCATTGGCCAGCTTTACCACTTCCCTGCCCCTGATATCATAGATAACCAAATGGATTTCGGCCTGTTCTGGAAGTGCTAATGGGATGGTAATCTGGGGATTGAATGGATTGGGATAGAGCATTCCCAACGAGAATTCCTCAGGAATCCGGTCCCACTCAGTTAAATCCAAACTGATGCTAATCGAATCCAGCAGAGTCAGTTCACCCTGATAGTCGACATCATAGAGGAAATATGTGTACTCCTTATCCAGCTGAAGATCATCATCGATGAATGCATACGCACTGGATTCATTGGTGCTTCCCTGGCCCCCCAAGCCCTCATGTGTTAGATATGAAGCAATTTCATGTCGCCCTTCGATTAGCTCAGGGTGACGATTATCGGGGATCCTTCTTTCCAGGATGAACCCCAGATTCTCGATTTCACTATCTGTGACCCAATTCAAACTGATGGTTTTTAATTCCTGTTTGGCGCTGAATTCACTCAGTTCAACAGGTAGGCTAGTATCCCCCCCCTCAGTCCCAACAGAATATTCACTAAAACTGCCATTATTGAGTTTGGTGAAGGTCCGATTTACTGTATCGTGTATAAAGTCCGCTGTTACATCAATCCATTCAGAACCCGGGCCAGCGCGTTTGATCAGATGCGCCTGACCTGCATCCACCACTCCTTCCAACTGGCTGTAATCGAATACCAGATTGGCGGTAATGCTCCCTACCGCATGGATACCCCAGATGACATCAGCGCGTCGGCTGATATTTTCAGGCCAGGTACCCACGTCAGCTACATTGAATGAGCCGCCACCAGAAATGGCTGTGTAGAGATTCAAGAAATTGCCTTGATCCGGAAGACTGGTAATTTCAACCAGGCATCTTTGCCCAAAATTTCCAAGATACGTGGGAATGGTTGTAGCCAGACAGGCTCCTCCATCTCCCATAGGTACTCCAGAACGATTCCAGACACTGTTCACATCACTGTTTATCAGCGTTCCATGAGACTCATTTTTCGCATCTGTTAATGTTGTGGTTCCAGCGACACCATCACAATTATAGTAAGCTATCAAATTTATGTGCGTGGCTGGGATCAATTTGCTGCACATGTTGGCGGCAATTTGGTTTTGGCTTCGAGCGACATTCCAAACCCGAACCTCATCCATACAGCCATCCAGGAATTCACCTGTTCCGTTAATACTACCCAGATAGGGTTGAACACCATCAAAAACAGGCAAGTTGACATTCGCACTATTCCTGCTGGCTACCAATACCCCGTCCAGATAGCTTCGAAATCCATCTGTTGTATTGCTTTCCCAGGTCATGGCCAGATGATGCCAGTTACCATCCTCGACTACGTTTTGGTCTCCAACAGAGACTCCACCAGTCCCACCATCGGTTGAAATGATATGCACCGGCGTGTTGATTTCCCAACCAGCAACGATATAACCACTTCCATCCTGCAACCTGAATGGGGATTGGAGCTGCGAGCCCTTAAACCAGTATTCTACAGTAATAGCACTACCTCCACTAAGTGTGTTGCCAACTTCAGCAGGCAATGCTACACAATCGTTAACACCGTCAAATGTCAAAGCTAGCCCCGAGCCCAAAATAGCGGGAAAGCGTGTACGAGGATTTGCAGCTACAGGTGCAGTTAAATAGCGGATATTGCTTTCCGCTTCATTGTACTCAAGCACAGCGAAACGATAGATAGAACTTGCACCTATATTGCTAACTGTGGTGTTTGATCCTATACCATCATACACACAAAACCATCCGCTATTACCTACTTGACTACCCGAGCCAAATATGTTTGAAGCAACATAGGTGACATCATCTACAGGTGCAGGTCTACCAACACCATCCTGTTTTACAAAAACTGCTCGTTTCTCACCACTTCCGTTGGTCCATGAGAGGGTCAACTGATCTGATTCCATATTGGAGAAAATCAGATTACTTGCCGGCGTAACTGGAGGAGGCAAATAATAGAAGCTGTTGCCCATGGCAAAAGAGCTAGCTTTATATCCATTGTCAATCGCTTGAACACCCCAACAATACTGCCCTTCCTGCAACTCACTCATCGTGTATGCATTCAAGAGTTGTGTATTACCCATAGCTACTATTCGTCGTTGCCCACTGCTCATATCCGCATGAGGTGCTAGATGTTCTGAACTGCTGGCAGTGCTACCGATATACAGATTATAGGTGAGTGCATTTTGTGCAGTTTGGGTATCTGTGGATTTATCCCAGGAGAAATCAACTTCGGCACTACTGGTCACCGACAAATTGTCCGGGACTTCGGGTGCAGTATTGGCAACCGGGGATTCATTCCGATAAAGTTTGGTAATCCTTTCAGAGCCATTGTTCCCCGCCAATAGAATATCCAGATCATTATCGTTGTCATAATCGCACCATATTGCTGACCCATCGTGAATGCCCTCCATGGTGGCTCCAGTCATTTCACGAAAGATATTATCACCGTCATATCGATACACTTTTGTGCAGAAGGTGCTGGTACGATAATCTCCAGCCAATAAAATATCCAGATCGCCATCGTTGTCATAGTCTCCCCAGCGGGCAGAAGATGCATCGGTTCCGGACAAGATGGTCTCGCTCAACGCCGAAAAAGTGCTATTGCCATTGTTCCGGTAGACTTTGGTATCATAACCCCCCGTTATCAGCAGATCCAGATACCCATCACAATCATAGTCACCCCACCTTGACTCCCGGGCAGATGTCAAGAGCCCATTTCCTGACAGGTTACTGAAGGTGTTGTCGCCATTATTTCTGTAGATACAGCTATTGAGCACGATATCCAGATCGCCATCCTTGTCGAAGTCGCCCCAATCCATTGTATAACTATTTGAAGCAGGTAAGCCGGCACCTGTTTGCTCACTAAAACTGTTATCTCCATTGTTACGGAAGAGCTTTGTGATATTCTGATAACTTGCGTCCCGGCCTGCTATCATTAAATCTGTGAATCCATCACCATCGAAATCACCCCAGGCTGCCGACCCGTAATAAACAGGAGCTAAACTTATGCCCGTTTGCTCACTGAAACTACCATCTCCATTGTTGCGATATATTTTGGCGATATTGCCTGAATTGGCCATTCCAGTCAAAACAAAATCCAGGTAACCATCGTTGTCGTAATCTGCCCAGAGTCCATCTCCAAAAAAGACACCTGGTAAAATGATCCCGGTTTGCTCTGTAAAGGTGTTATCTCCATTGTTTTTGTAAATCTTTGCTATACGTCCAGATGATCCGCCCCCTGCAAGCAGGATATCCAGATGACCATCATTGTCGTAATCACCCCAGTCGATTGAGCTATCGTCAACCCCTGGCAGGGCAATGGTTGTTTGCTCGACAAAATAGGGCTGAGTGTGGGTTGCTGGATTTCCAGCTGGTGTGGAAAGCAGATAGGCCTCGGAGTCGGCAGACCCGCTATATTCGCAGACCATGACGCGGAAGGTTTCCGTTGCAGGCAGGTTTGTCACCGTCACGCTGGTGTCTGATCCATTGTAGACACAATACCAACCCGTCGTCCCGATTTGACTGCCT
The DNA here is from genome assembly GCA_016844955.1 of Fidelibacterota bacterium. Taxonomy (GTDB): domain Bacteria; phylum Fidelibacterota; class UBA8477; order UBA8477; family JABMPR01; genus JABMPR01. Next base: position 62,887 of record JAERTH010000052.1, read on the forward strand.
GTACCCCACGCAGCACTGGCCGTATAGGTTGTAGCATCCACTGGCGTCGGCTTTCCAGTGTCAGCCTGTTTCACAAAAACGACTCGATTGTCCATCTCACCAGAAGTCCAGCTCAAATCAACGGTGGTTGCAGTGGCATTGCTGAAGACCAGATCCTTTGACTGAAAGGCAACATTGAAGGAAGTTCCTGCTGTAAAACTACTGCCAGAAAAACTGTTATCGATAGTTTGAACGCCCCAATAGTATTCACCTCCAGGTAATCCCGGGATAGTAAAACTATTATTCTGCCCTGTGTTTCCAGGCTGTACTACCCTTCGGGTTCCAGTGGCGAAGTCTGACAGTGGAGACAGGATATTTCCGGTAGCAGCGTTGGTCCCAATATACATATTGTAGGTCAAACCATTTTGGGCAGTTTCTGTATCCGTGGATCGATCCCAGGAAAGGGTCACAACATCACTGACTGTTGCCTGTAAGTTTGAAGGTGCCAGTGGTCCGGTATTGGGAGATCCTCCAAAATTCTGATATAGCATGACCCGGCCATGATAGTCACCATCATAATACCCAGCTTCACCACAGACCAGAAGATCAGGATCACCATCAGCATCGTAGTCACCCCAGGTCAACGAACCTTCATATGCCCCCTGAAGAGAAATATTGGTTTGTTCCGTGAATGAGTCATCGCCATTATTCTTATAGAGCAGTGAAACCATTCCATTTGCAACACCAGAGTTGCTTGTAACTACAAGATCCAGGTCGCCATCGGAATCATGATCGCCCCAGGCCAACGATGGATATTTCCAATAACTACCCAAAGTCTGATCTAACAAAGTGAAAGAATTGTCACCATTATTCTTGTAGATTTTAGTAATATCTCCATAACTGTTGCTGTTTCCGGTGGTGGCCAGATCGATGTGACCATCATTATTGTAGTCAGCCCATTCTACATCCGGATAGTATACCGGAACCCAGGGCATTCCTGATTGTGCTTCAAAGCTGAGGCCATCTACATTCTTGTATAATGTGGCGGTCTGGGTGGATGCAACAAACCCGGTAACAAACACATCGATGTATCCATCATTATTGTAGTCAGCCCAGTCCGCTTGACTATATCGAAATTGATCAAACGGGATATCATTCTGCGCTGAAAGTGTGCCATCCTGATTATTTTTGTATAGTTTCGTATACGCGGTGCTATAATCACTGGTCACAAAAGCATCGAGATAGCCATCATTATCATAGTCCATCCAGCTTAAATGGAAACTTGTTCCTGAGCCAGTATTGAGATTTAGCACCTGTGTGAAGTTGTAATTCTGGTTATTCCGGTAGACCTGAATATTGGTGTAGTTACCAACCAGCAAATCGATATAGCCATCTTTATCAAAATCATTCCATTCCAGGTAAGCACTGGATATGTTGGGTATCCCATGTCCTCCCAGAGAGGTGAATGTATTGCTCCCATCATTTCGGAATACTTCTGTTAAGGCACCATAAGGCGATCCCATGGTTACCAGATCGAGGTCATCGTCATTGTCTATATCACCCCAACTTCCAGTACTTCTTTCTTTTTGGGTCAAGGTGATACCTGTTTCTACCTTAAAGTATGGTAAAACATACGTGGTGGGATTATCTGCAGCGGTACTGATCAGATAGTTTTCACCGCCTGGGGCTCCGTTATATTCACAAACCATGACCTGGTAACTCTCACCATTGGGTAGGTCAGATACAGTGACACTGGTACCTTCCCCATTGTAGATGCAGTACCAACCCGTTGATTCAATCTGCGAACCTGATTCAAACTGAGTATCAGCAGTATAAGTCGTGTTGTCGTCAGGTTCAACAGATCCAGCGAATCCGGATTTGATAAATGCAACCCGTTTACTACCATTACCATTGGTCCAACTGATTGTCATTTGACCTGTTTCTGGATCACCAACCACCAGATCCAATGCCTGCAAGGTGGGTTCGGCAATATTTGTGGTAAAACTGACCTGCGAACCATAGTTGGTATCCACTGTATTGGTGATGTAGGCCCGCAAATAATAGGTAGTCAAAGCGTTGAGTCCGGTGATTTCGAAGGTGAATGTTCCAGTGGCTGTAACAGCTCCAAGTTCTGCCTTACTATCAGCAATTGTTGTTGTCTCTGAGGTGGACCAGCAAATGCCATGCTGGGTTGGATTTGGATTTCCAACAACGGTAACTGTACCGTGGGCTGTGGCGGAAGCAACCGTAATGTCAGCGACATCTTGTGTGGTTACTACTGGAAGTTGTAATGTGGTAAAGCTGACATCTGCTCCATAACTGGTTCCTATGGAATTGATGACATAGCTTCTGGCATGATAAGTCGTATTGGGGCTTAAGCCAGTAATCGCGCTGGAAAATGCTCCTGTGGTTGTCACTTCGCCAGCTTCACTTTTACTGTCGGCAGTTGTGGGGTTTTCAGATGTGGACCAGCAAATACCGTGTTGACTGGGACTGGGATTCCCCAGGTTCGTAATGGTACCGTTTCCAGTGGCTGTAGCAGTATCAATGCCACTAACAACCTGTGTCGATGTATAAGCCAAACCAAGTGTGGTGAAGCTTGAATCAGCGCTATAGGATGTACCAGCCAGATTGGTGGCATATGCACGAACGTGATACAAGGTGTGGGGGGTGAGACCCGTGAGCTCAGAAGTAAATGAACCGGAACCCGATCCATTTGATGTGGTATCGTTTACTATCGTTGGATTCTCAGATAAACCCCAGCAAACACCCCTGACTGTTGCAGCCTGGCCATGAACATCATCAGCCACATTACCACCGGATACAGCCGATGTTGTGGTTATGCTGCCTATGGATGCTGTTACGAGTGTGGGCGTATTGATAGCGGGATCATCAGGATATTCAATATCAAGATAGGGATAGCCACCATTGCGGTTGTTCCCAATATTCCAATACTCATTCTCGCCATTGGCGGTTTCACCTTTGAAGTCCCAGCCTGCGGAGATAAACATGGTTTTGACTTTTAGCTCAGCTGTTGTTAAGCCAGTACCACCCGCACTGGCTCCATGAGCGCTGGTTTGGGTGTCCCAGAATGAATCGGTAACCGGTGCATTGGTGCTATTCAGTCCAATGAGTCCACCTGATGTCCCAGAACATTCCACGAATCCTGCTGAATAGCTTGCGCTCACTGAACCACTGCTTATGCTACCGATCAGTCCTCCAGCATAGCTTCCAGCCCTGCTGGTTGAACGACTGTAGCAATTAGTCACGGTGGTGTTGGAAATATTGCCCAGCAATCCTCCACCGTGGGCACTACTTGCCATAACGGTGCCTCCGCTCACACAACTTACAATGGTGCTACTCTCAGCAATTCCAATCAAACCACCACTCAATTGGGACCGGGATGTGGAGGCAACAGATGTACGACAATCTTCAATGGTGGCTCCATCGGTTCCACCGGCAATACCGCCAACATAACTGGAAAATCCAAATACGCTTCCGGTCACATAGCAGTTGCGGACCGTTGCACCACTGATCTTGCCTGCCAGGCCGCCAACGACTGACGATCCCTGAATATTGACGTTGGGTAGTCCAAGATTCTCAATGACACTGGAGGAGCTATTGATATAACCAAATAGACCCCAAAATGTACCTGAGCTCCACTGCATAACCAGATTACTGATAGTATGTCCATCCCCATTGTAGCTACCTGTGAATGGGATGGTTGTATTGCCAAGCGGTTGTCCTAAAGACACTCCCCCTGCGTTGATATCAGCTGTCTGGATAAAGCATTTGTCCCAGTAGGAGGTATTTGCCTTCAGAAATTGCATATCTGACACATTAGCAATCTGGTATGGATTTTCAGAGGTTCCTGCACCATAAAGATCAACAGCGTTTGCCGTGATACTCACTTCATGCGGTGAACCATCTCCATCATGTGTAAAAGTGAGGGTCCCTGGTGTTGAACCAGAAACTGTGGGTGAAAAAGTAACTGTAAACTCCTGAGATCCGCCAATCCCAATGCTGGCAGATTCAGGGGAAATGGTATACAGTGTAGGATCACACACAATCTCACTGATGGACATACCCAGGTTTCCTGAATTGGTAATTGTTAGTGTTTGTGTTCCCTCCGTATTGACCTGCACATCACCAAAAGGCAGTTCTGAAACACTGGGACCAAAGAGCCCCTGTTTTCCTGATCCACTTACGGCAATGGTATGCGTCGCTCCGTTGGGATTGTGGGTCAGTGTTAGTGTTCCCGATTTGTCTCCATAATTGGATGGTTCAAAGGTAACTGTGAAGATCGCACTTGAACCTGCAGGCAGTGTAGCAGTACCTGGTGCGATAGAGAATTGGGCATCATCAATTAAGGCTGATGAAATGTTCAAAACACCACCACCAGAATTTGTAATGGTGACAGTTCCATCGGAAGTTTCTCCAACATTTACCGCACCGATCGCCAGACTGGTTGAGCTGGTCTGATAAACTGGTGCTGAAACGGGAGCCGTTGAATTGACCCATGCGGGTGCATTTACCAATGTGCCTGTATGACCATTGCCAGTTGCATCTCCTGTGAAATTGCCCGAGCCTTCATCCATTCTGAGGTAGGCGATCAACCCTGTCTCATTTCCAGCTAAAGAAGCATAGGAGGCTTGAATTTGGACCTCTGAGCGGACGTGGTCGTATAGTCGAAGCTCGTCCAGTGAACCAGTAAAATATCCCTTTGTCTCTGCAGCTGTGGAGCCTCCAAGCCGATATTCATCACCGCCTGTCTGTAGGGTGCCGACAGCAAGGGCCGTTCCCTCCTCCTGGCCATTTACGAACAGGCGCATCATGCCATTGTTCTCAGCCGTGATAACAATGTGGTACCAGGTATCTGCAACTGCTGTAGTTGTTGAGACCACTGATTTACCAGATCCATCAAAGAGATAGTGACAGAATTTACCATCTGAATCCAGATAGAGCATTTGAGTGAAGAAACTCTGAGGGTCGGCAGACTGTGTGCGCATGAAGATGTTCTGATTGGTGCCACTACTGGGTTTTGCCCAGAATTCTACACCATAAGCAGCCGGATCCTGCTCATCGGGTATCACCACATATTGACTGCTGGCGGCATTAAATGTGAGTGCTTTCTCGGCATCACTTTGAGCCTGATATAATCCTGTTCCACTCAAACCAACAGTATGATTCCCGGCATTATCCGTAAATGTCAGATTCCCACTTTGAGCAGCTTCAGAGCCAGGTGTAAAGGTCGCAGTAAATACTTGATCACTACCGGCCAAGATATCTGCGGTTGAGGGTGAGATAGTGAAATCTGTCCCTGGTGTGGATATGGCACTCACATGCAGGACTCCACCACCAGTATTACTCACCGTGATACTCTGCTGAGCGTTCTCCCCAACAAGTACACTGCCAAACGCATGACTGGCTGGTGAAGCTGAAAAAACAGGAGTATTTACTGGAGCTGTAGAACTATTCCAGGTAGGTGCATTTACGAGGGTCATTGACAAACCATGTCCACTTCCATCTCTTGCAACTGTACCACTACCCTCATCCAAGCGCCAATATCCGGCGAGGCCTGTTTCATTTCCTGTGAGAGAGGTGTAACTCGCGCGAATCTGCTCCTGACTACGGGCTACCGACCAGATTCGTGTTTCATCGATCTGCCCCTTAAAAGGCGAGCCGCCCACAGAAACGGATCCAAGGTTCATCTCATTCGTTGGTGTATATGGTGCTGTCCCAGGTGTGCTCAGGACCTGCTCAGTCCCATCCAGATATAGATGCCAACTACCATTGTCTCTGACTGCAGCCACATGATGCCAACCTCCAGTGGGTAACGCTGTAGATGAAGTGACCCAGGCAACACCACCACATAGGATGGTCAGATTTTGGCCGGCAGCATCATAGAGAACCAGACCATAACCATTTCCTCCAGAGTTTCCGTTATACATAATACCGGCACTGCCTGCCTGTCCATCCCAGTTTACCCAGGTTTCCATTGTGATATTATCTGTGGCTACTGTGGCCAGACCACCTGTCAGATATTGATTCGCTCCGTTCAGAGTAATTGTGTTTTCTGCCGTTGACTGAGCCTGAAAAAGACCAGTACCGCTAATGCCCACTGTATGGTCTCCGGCATTATCATCAAATGCCAGATTTCCGCTCTGATTACCTGAGCTGGTAGGTTCGAATACAACTGTAAAATTTTGGCTGTTCCCTGCTGCAATATTTACTGAGCCTGGTGAAACTGTGAAGGCAGCTGTCGCTGGTGTCACTGAATCAATGATCAGGAAACCACCGCCAGTATTAGATACGGTAATTGTCTGCGTCTCAATCTCCCCAACCAGAACACTGCCAAAATCATGACTGGCAGGAGATGCTGATAATACAGGTGATACGACTTGAGCACCTGATGTTTCCACCCAGGCCACATCATAGGCCAGGGTCCCTGTATGACCACCGCCACTGGCATCACCTGTGGTGCCACCACTGCCTTCATCCAGGCGCCAGTAACCAACCAGACCATCCTCATTGCCCCCTAGCGATCCAAAATTGCCTCGTATCTCAGCAGGTGTTCGAATGTCGTTCCAAATGCGAACCTCATCGATCTCACCCTGAAAATTTTGACCGGCTGCATCACCGCCAATTCGAAGATCGAAAATAGTTTCCTGCCCGACTGGAGCTATTCCAAGGCTGAATTCTGCTCCATTCAGGTAGAAAAGCACATTGTCTGACTTGTAGACAACAGCTATATGATACCATTCTCCTTCCACCAATTGCGGAGTCGTAAACCAACCATCAAGGCCATACCCGATCACAAGCTGATTACTATTTGGCCAGACCCAGATTCCTCTGTCCCAGCCACCATTATCAGAGCTCAAGATTCCTTGGAATCCCCCATAATTCAGGCGGGTAGGTTTGATCCAGGCTTCAAAAGTGGTATTGGTAAGGGCTGAAGGTTGAACATTGAGGCTGGTCTGGATATGATCACCACTACCGTCAAAGAAGACACTGCTTCCGGCATCCATCTGGGCTGAAAACTGGCCGGCACCAGTGATAGATATGGTGTGGTTGCCATCATTGTCTGTGAAGGAAAGGTTGCCATCGTGTGCTCCCCCAGACAAAGGTGCAAAGGTCAATGTGAAAACCTGACTGCCTCCCCCGGCAATACTTGCGCTGGTGGGCGTTATCTCATAATCCACCCCAGGATCGGATACCGCTGAAATATTCAAGTATCCTCCTCCAGTGTTTGTAACAGTTATGGATTGCTGGCTGGACCTGCCAACCAAGATAGTACCAAAGTTGTGGCTGGATATTGACGAAGAGAATATGGGCATGGCATCCCAGGTCGTAAATGATTGTTGGTTTCCATATGCCGTTCCTGCCAGGTTTGAGGCGTAGGCTCGCACATAGTAGGTAGTAGAAGGAGACAACCCGGTAAGTGATGAGCTAAACGAGCCTGTGCCTGTTTCATCAGAGCTCAAGGCATTTGCAATGGTCGGTGTAGCAGAAGTACTCCAACAAACACCCCTGGCACTCACTGGCCCTCCCCCGTCTGAGGAAATAGTACCACCGGAACTGGCGCTTATGTTGATGATATCCGAGATTGCAGTGGTTGTCAGTGTTGGTACTGCAACCACTGGATCCGAAGGATACTGCCAGTCCAGATAAGGATATCCATTATTTCGATCATTACCAATGTTCCAGATATCGTTGATCCCGGCATCCCTGAAATCCCAGCCTGCATCTGTAAAAGTGGGGCGCGATTTCATATTCTTAGTTGATTGAGGAACTCCAGTCTGGCTGCTAGCCTGGCCAGAGGTCTGAACATCCCAAAAGCTACTTGTAGCGGCTGGCCCGTAATCACCAACCAGTCCACCAGAGCTGGAGCCTGATACAGCACCTGTACTATAAGAATGTGCCAAAGTCCCGTCGGTGTTGTTTCCAACCAGACCTCCCACAGCATTGATACCCGTAACACTCCCCAGAGCATAACTGTTTTGAACCGTACCAAACTGATTGTAACCAACCAGGCCGCCTGTGCTGTAATAGTTTCCAGTGTTGACTGTGGTTGCGACGCTATAGCTTTTCGATATGGTAGAGGAAGATCTATTCCCTCCGACCAGACCACCAACATTGTGTCCTGCACCGGATACTGATCCCGTGCAGTAGCAATTCTGGACCGTCGTACCACTCGCTTCACCAATGAGAGACCCAACATAAGTCGAGCCGGAAATATTCGCATTTGTTACACCAAGATTTGAAATTTGGGCATTCGAAGTTGCACCGATAAAGCCCTGATAGCCCTGGCCGCTTCGATTAACGGTTATTGCGTCGATAATATGGGAATTACCATCATAAACACCGGTAAATTTGGTGGAGGAGTTACCAACAGGAGACCACCCTGTGCCACCGTACCACAAGCTGGTCAGAGAAGCATCAATGTTTGCTGTTTGGGTGTAATATTTATTCCATTGTGACGAATTTGCAGATAGCCAGTTGAGGTTATTCAGACTTGCGATCTGATAGGGGTCACCAGAAGTCCCTGCCCCTGATGGTTGAAATACACCGGTAACATTAACAGGGTTACCTGATGTGGTGCCATTCTGTCCGTAGGGTCCATAATCTACCAGCGTGGTTCCACTTAAGTTTCCGCGGTAGTAGGCCAGCATACCTGTTTCAGAACCAGATCGTTCAAGATTCATGGTGGACTGAATTTCAGACTGGCTGCGCGCATAATTGTATACGACCACTTCATCAATCATTCCATCAAACCAGCCACCGCCCCAGCGGCCAATAATAAAGTTACCCGCTACTGTGTTAATACCTCTTGCAGTATTGAAAATGAGGACTCCGTTGGCATATAGTTTCACATTGGACCCATCATAGGTCATTGCAAAGTGCGTCCAGTTATTCTTGCTGCCAGGAACATCGACATCATAGGCAATCTCCCAGAGCTGTATTACCCACCTATTGTCTACTGAACCATGCGTTCTCAGTGTAAACTCACTGGCTCCGGGGAGACCCTCTGTCCAAACGCCTCGATCATCGAATGTCCTGGTATATACCCACGCCTCAACTGTTCTGGGATTAGCACCCGTAATAGATAGATTTCCAGCTCCACAGTCCACTTGTTGATTTGTCCCATTAAAATTGACTGCATAATCCTGTGCCTGAACGAGTCCTGTTCCCACAATCATCATGAGGGGTAGCATCAGATAGTTCAGTAGTCCTTGTCTAATCTTTGATTGGCAGGCGTGAATGATTGAATTATACATGATGTTCCCCTGTTATGACAGATTGTGGTCTGATGATTTCCTGAACGGCAAAAACGTCTTCCTTGGACACATAGGCTTTAGCACCCAATCCGAGACCTTTTGCGATGAGTTTTTTATTGATGAAATTGGAGAGGAAGATGACTTTCGCATGTGGGTGCGCCTGGATCAGCTGCTTGGTGGCATCCATTCCATTTACGAACTTCATGTTAACATCCATGAGGACCCAGTCAGGATTGAATTCAGCGTAAAGCTCGTTCACACCAGCACCATCATCCATTTCCAGGACACGATCATCTCCAGTAGTTAATATCTGACGAACCAGTGCCCTGAAACGGGCATTGTCATCAATGATCATCAGTTTTAATGGATCTTTCCCCACGTTGATTTCCCCTCTAATTGAATAGGATAAATTACAAATTAGAGAGATTTGGTAAATAGAGGGGGATACTCAATTGTCTGTGGGTTTACGCACAAGCACAGTGCGGCGTGACAGGGAAAAAGAGGAAATATGTTCAATCCAGGCGTGGATTCGAATCCGCGCTTGGACCGATAATTATCACTTTCTTTTGACGGAATTTTAAAGCAAGGACTTGTTCTTTACAGCAAATTTCAGCAGGGCATTGGTGCCGGTGACACCCAGCTTTCTGGAAATATTAACCCGGTGGTTTTCAACTGTACGTTTTGAAATAAACAAGGTCCTGGCAATCTCATCATTTGATTTCAGGTCTGCTATCAGCTCCAGGATTCCAAGTTCAGCAGGTGTGAGTTGCTTTTTCCAGTCTGGCTCAAGCTCTGACCCTGGTTTGATTTGATCTACCAGAATACTCGAAAGCTCCGGACTGAGATAATAGGACCCCAGTGCCACCGCTGTAATGGCCTGCTGAATTTCAGAGATGAGGGCTTCTTTGAGTAAATACCCCTTCACACCCAACTCCAGAGCCCGTAGAAAGAGCTTCCGCTCCTTATGCATGGTGAGCAGGATAATTTTTGTGGTGCAGGAAGATTCAAAGAGCTTCTCGGCAACATCAAGACCGGTGAGTTTGGGCATGCGTACATCCAGAATTGCCATGGCCGGTTTCTGCTCCAGAATCATTTCCAGGGCTGCTTCACCATCTCCGGCTTCACCCAGAATATTCAAATTTTCAATCCGGTCCAGTTCAGCCCGAATACCAGATCGGAATAAGGGATGGTCATCTGCGATGATGACACTGGTAGGTTCTGGTAGCGAGTTTTCCATGTTACCTGTCCAATTCAATATTTAAATGTACAACAGTTCCGGATTTTTCACCTGATTTAATGCTGATTTCACCCTGCAACAATTGTGCGCGTTCCTGCATGCCAGAGATACCAATGCCCCTGGTAGTTGCTGACCCTGAATGGGAGTATCCAACACCATTGTCACTGATGCGAATCGAAATTAAACCAGCTTGTTTGTGAATTGCAACCTCAGCAGTGTCCGCCTGAGAGTGTTTGATGATATTATTCAGGCTTTCCTGGACAATACGATAGACCAGGATTTCAGACTCCTGAGGCAGGAGGTTATCGATATCTTGAATATCAACTGTGAACTCGATCTCACAGGCCCGTTCAATGTTTTCAATCACTGTTTCAAGTGTAGAAGTGAGTCCCAATTGTTCCAAATGCTGAGGACTCAAATTATGGGAAATTTCCCGAACTTCCTGAATTGTTTCTGATACAATCTCTGAGGCAGATTGAAAATTCGCTGAGGCATCATGCTTCCCCTGCAAATTATTGAGACCTAACTGCAACATATTCTTGATCACCAGCAGATTCTGTCCCACACCATCATGCAATTCGCCTGAAATTCTTTTACGCTCGTCCTCTTGATAGGCCAGCAGCTGCTGGGAGAATAGCTGCTGTCGTATCCTTTTCTTCTGTAAGCGATTAAACTGACGTCTAATGAGCAGGTAGAACAGTGTAATTATAATTGCTACCATAAGACTTTTGAACCACCATGTTGCCCAGAAGGGTGGCAAAATCACAATCCCCAGAGATAATTCCTGTGGGCTGGTAGCGTACACATCATCCAGATGTCTGACCCGGAAGGTATATTTTCCTGGCGAGAGGTTGGTATATACTGCGGATCGTTTGATGCCGTTTTCGATCCAGCGGGAATCAAACCCATCCAGCTTATAGGCAAACCTGTCACGATGGGGACTTGAAAATGTCAGAGCAGTATAATAAAAGGTCACCATCATGGCCTGTTTATGATCAAGTGTGAGGCCATCCAGCAAGGTTAGCGGCGCATTCAAGGGTGACTCAGTAAACTCGAAAGCAATCGGTTCATTCAACAAATCTATACCTGTCAGAACCAGTGGGGAGTGTGTCTGGTTATTCGCTATATCCTCTGGAAAAAAGTGATTAAACCCATAGGTTCCCCCAAAATACAGCTCTCCTTCAGGAGAAATATAAGCCTCTCTACGGTTGTAACCATTTGATTGAAGTCCATCGCGCACATCGAAATTCAGAAACTGCCTACGGGAGATGGAATACCGGCTTAATCCCATATTGGTACTCATCCAGATATCATCTGCACCACCTGGTAGAACGCAATTAACCGTATTATCGGACAGCCCCTCCTTCTCCGTAATGAATCTACACCGCTGTGTTTCCTTATCGAATTGAACCAGACCTCCCCCCTGTGTACCCAGCCAGAGCCTGTGATCAGGCTTGTTGGGGTCAGGTAAAATAGAAAGGATGGGGTAAGATTTGCCTTGAGATGCTTGGGATACGGAAACAGGAATGAATTTTACTGAATCAATCGCTGGATCGAAGCGGATCAAGCCCAGCTCAGGAGTACCCAGCCAGAAAATCTCATCTGCATCTTCATGGATACAGCTAACGTCCAGGTAACTCGCCTTGTTGATAGCAAATTTTTCGGTCTTTGTACCCGGGTATAGTCTATGGTACTCAAAGAGACCTGTTTGGCGGTTCAGTTTACTCATACCGCCAACAGTACTCACCCAGATGTCTCCCCGATGATCCTCATAAACTTCATACATCACCTGATAGCGCTGGCGCATATCCAATTCACCCATAGTATACCTGGACACCTTCAAACTTGACGCCTCGAGATGAACAAGACCCCAGTACCCATTCGTTGCCCAAATATCTCCATTAGCGGTTTTTATGATTGACAGAAAATCCCTGTCCCGACTGGTGGGAGAAAAGATAAAGTATTCTTCCATTAATTTTATTTCGCGACCATAGATATCTTCCCAGAAATTGCCAGCCCGGGTATTAAACTGACTTCTATTGGGATCGATCTTGATCACCCCATAACCCATGGTCCCACTCCAGATGGTACCAGCCTTGTCCACATAGAGACCAGCAGTGAAATATTGTGGAAGAATACCGGCGAGATTTTGATGATCTCCAGTGGAGGGGTCAAACAAGAGCATATCATAGTATGAGTTCAGGACCAGTCTGCCATCTGTATAGGGTATAACTCTAAAGCTTTTGAGCATTTCGCCTTTAGTATCTTTGAAGCTGTATTGCAGATGATGACCATTTTCTGGGTTAAACCTATCAAGACCACCAACTCTTGAAATCCAGAGCTCGTTGTCATGTCTCTCGATGATGTAATTACAACCATTTCGGCGAAACCGTTCCTCCAGGGGATCAGCCTTAAGTGCATGTTCAACCTGATGCAGGGGATATAGGCATCGATCCAGGCCACCCAGACTTGAAGCGATCCAGATATTGCCCTGGTGATCTTCAATAATATCATTGATGTAGTTGGCTCTCTCGTCTGGATGATCGGGCTGGATTGACATGGACCAATCCAGAGTATCTGTCACAGGATTGTAGTGCAGCACAAACCCATCCTGGGTCCCGATCCAGATACTGGTATCGTTCACGAACCTAACCATGGAGAGAGATTCATGCAAAAGGCCATCGGCACCTTCAAGAGCCAAGCGTTTGAATTGCTCATTCCTGCGGTTGAAAAAGTTTAATCCAGCAGTATTGGTAGCCACATAAAGATTACCTGATCCGTCTTCATCAAATTGGCGAATAAAATTGTCTGAAAGTGAGAGGGAGTCATCAGGTCTTAGCTGGAAGGAAGTGAAGGTTTGTCCATCATAGCGGTTCAACCCCTCCATGGTTCCAAACCACATATAGCCATAGTGATCCTGGTGAATGTGGGTCACAAAATTGCCTGAAAGACCATCATTGATGGTCAGGTATTCCAGTTTGGGGGTGATTCTGATGGCGAGGAGATTAAGTGGAATTACAAGCGATATTTGCAACACCAAGATCTTTGCGAATACCTGAATTCCTGTGTGACTATTATGAACAGTCATTTCTTCCCCTGGGCGTTTTAACGGTGAAACACTTTAACGCACAGGGGTCGATATGTCAATATATAAGGGAAAGAGAATGGGTGAAGGTGCTCTGAGCTCCCTGCTTCAGCTAAGCTCCAAAATAGTTCATATAATTGCCAGTATCATCTCCATAGCTCTCAACATCGCTATCATGAATCTTAAAGGTCACGTGTTCACCAACAATTTCAGAAAAGAAAATTTGATACTCATCCCCGTTGTCATCTTTCATTATAACTTCAGCCAGGTCTGAGTTCACGTTAATGGCTTTTAAATTGGAGTGACACATGGGGCAGAACACTTCAAGGTGTTCGCCTTCATTCAGATCCAGGTCGGCATGTTTGCGGACTCTGTAATTACCCAGTTTAGGGCTTAATAACAGAACGCCCCGCTGTTCAGTCTTGGTCCTCACGGCTAACACAATGTCGTTTTCAATTTTAAGTTGACCTCTACAATAGGGGCACATGTATTCGTTTGTCATGATATCCTTCCAGTACAAATAATTGAATGACTGTTTAAAGTGAAAAATAGCTTAAGGAGTGAAACAATGGAAGGATTAGTTCAAAAGGATTGTCCTATAAATAGAATAGCCCCCAGCCACCGATCCGACTACGCTTTCAGCTTCGACGGGACAGAAGTGGCCAAGGGCTTGGGGGGTGAGGTCAACAATTACCGAAATCAACTTACAATCGTGCTCTCAGGATTGTTTTGACTCTGTGCTTCAGCATCCTGAGCTGGAACTTCAATCTTCGGTATGTTGCTTTGGATTGCCATGAGTATACCCGCGATACTCGCAGCTACCGGGAAAAAGGTATGGTAAAATGGCCAATTCTGGGAATCGATTGTGCTAACCATCCGCTGCTAGGTGAAGAATACTACCAAGAGGGTGTAAAATGGTGTAATGACGCTATTCAATTCATGACTAATCGAGGATATCAGTTTAATCGTTATTTAGTTGGGGGAGCTCTGCCAGATTGGGAACAACGTTATAGTACTCTTGAAGCCACAGACGCCCGGAATAGTCTTGCTGCAAATCACTGCCTTTCATTTGTAGCTGAGTCCAGTATTATTAGACATTCCAAAGACGTGACTGTGGAGCTGGAAGAGCGAATCGATTCATTTCTGTCGTTATTTGAGTTTTTTCTGAATGATGTGAACCGTCTTAAGCGTGCTTCGGATTATACTGACAAGCTTAAAAAGCAGCCATTACCAGCTAATCTCCCAGTGAACTTCTTTTGGGGATCAACTGGGGATCAAATCCAGCAAGTCCCAGCTATCATAACTGCGACCGGCGAAAGAGTCGAAAACAATGCTCCCAATCTAATGACAGAACGCATTATAAAAGAGCGAGTAGTGACACCATTAGGATATGCCATCCCGGTATCAGAATCTGCAATTTACCAGGAGTGGGCCAAACATAACGGAATAACATTTGATATTCGTCCTGCCTCTGAATTACCTGGAGATTTAGAGTTTTCACGTCTTGAAGGGGTTGAACAGAAACGCGATAAGATATATAATCGCGAAGGGAAGCGTCAGATTGTAATATTTGATCACATTGAATCTCCCCTCGGCCAAGACACCACTAATTACATTTATTTCCATCTGAAGGGTCCTCAATCTCTACGCTCAGCCATGATGATGGAGCCAAGGAACCTGTATGGCTTGTTCTCTTCCAAACCTTTGCGGAAGACTATACCAGATTCAGGAATACTTCCGATAATCAGAGTTGTAGATCCTGAATTATAGATAGTCCCCGTGTGAAGACGGAGTTATTGTGCTTATAGAAGCACTTTGTTTTTGTGTAGGTTCTTAATTCTAATCGTCTGGTGGCTTTCTTTTAGTAATCTGTGCACATATGCTACATACACTAAATCAACTGCCTCCGTAACGCACTGATACACAGCCACTTACAGAACCAAAGAATGGGACTTAAAATCCCCGTGTCATAATTGATCTCTTGAACCGCTTCCTACTAAGCAGAAGTTCATTTTATCGAAGCCCTTCTGTATAGGACTTTCCAATGTACAGCCAGAAATGTTGCCGGTAATACGAGGCCTGGCTAAACCTCCGAGTGCCCGAGGCAATTCATATACCTTCCATAAAGTACCATTTATTACTCATTAATGCCTATATACTGATATAGTGTTACTATTTATGGACTTTGTGAAAAGTGTTTGTGATGCGTAATTGATTAAGTTACATTGTCCTCAAAGGATCACATTAAGTGCAATAAAGCTACTTAATGTCCGAAATAGGTAACATTATGAAACTTGATAACATGTCCGCATCTGCCATAGCTGAAGAATTAGGGAACAGGCTAAAACAAGCCCGGCTAAATGCTAATTTGACACAAACTGAAGTGGCATCACGAACTGGTTTAAATAGAAAGACTATCCTTAATGCTGAAAAAGGAAGGGTACAATTAGAAAACCTTGTCGCCATGTTAGTCTCAATGGATATGGTAGGCCAACTCAACATATTTTTACCTGAACAAGAAGTATCCCCTATACAGCTGGCGAAACTCAAAGGGCATGAAAGACAACGAGCATCAAGATCAAAGAAGGGAAATGCTCAAGCCAGAGAGGATAAGCCCTCATGGTAACGGATTTTGTCCATGTAAAATATAAAGAGTACGATATTGGCGTGGTCATCTTCAATGCTGAAACAGGAATTGGCACATTCGAGTATGAACCCAGCTTTATCAAAAAGGGTATAGAGCTGTCGCCAATAAAAATGCCTTTGTCTCCCAAAAAACAATATTCATTCCCAGAAGCTGATCATGCAGCCTTCAAAGGGCTTCCAGGAATGATAGCAGACTCATTACCTGATGATTTTGGGAATACTGTATTAAATGCATGGGTAGCTACCCAAGGTAAATCGCCATCTGATATTACACCCATACAGCGGCTTAAGTATACAGGAACGCGTGGAATGGGGGCGTTAACATTTCACCCCGCTACGCAGCGAAAACACTTAAACGCATCACAGAATGTTGAAATTCAATCACTTGTATCTATCGCTCAGGATATCTTAGATAAACGGGAAAAATTTAATGTCTCACTTGACGAACAGGGGAAAGAAGATAAAGAAGCAATGATGGCACTATTATCCGTAGGTATGAGTGCTGGTGGTGTCAGACCAAAAGCAGTCCTCGCGTTTAACAATGACTTTACCCAGGTTCGATCTGGTCAAACAGATGTACCAGAAGGATTTACACACTGCATAATGAAGTTTGATGGTGTCAGCGAGCATAACACTGACAAGGAAGCATTCGGCGATCCTATGGGCTATGGGGCAATGGAGTATGTCTATCACCTAATGGCGAAAGCGTGTGGGATCGACATGATGCCTTGTCACTTGCTGAATGAAGGTAATAGACGCCATTTCATTACTCAGCGTTTTGATCGAGATGGGAATGCAAAGAGGCATGTACAAACATTAAATGGCTTGGTGCATGTTAGTTACAAAAAAGTAGGATCGTACTCTTATGCCGAACTATTAGCAACAGCACGAGAGCTTGGACTAAGTCCCGATGATGCCATGCAAATATTTAGACGGATGGTTTTTAATATAGTAGCGCGGAATCATGATGATCATTCCAAAAACTTTGGATTTCTGCTCGATGATCAAAACCAATGGCAACTATCTCCCGCATACGATTTAGCATATAGTTACAAACCAGGAAGCGATTGGGTTAATAGTCACTGGATGAAGCTAAATGGAAAGCGAGACAACTTTCACCGTGAAGATTTTTATAGCCTAGAAAAATTAAGTCCTATTTTCAGCAAACGGAAAATTGATCGAATTATTGAGGAAACAACAGACCATGTTTCAAAATGGAAAGCGTTGGCAACCGAACACGGTGTACCGAATTCACTATTGAGGTTGGTAGAGAGTAATTTACGGCTAAGAATATAGGCTCAATCAAAACTATTTCGATCCTCTGCTCCCAAAGCAACCGCAACGCACTACTTTACAAGCACGCCCCTATTCCCACTGCCTAAGCTAAGTCAATGGAAAGTGAGTATGGTACGCCCATAAATAGAATAGCCCCCAGCCACCGAAGTGGCCAAGGGCTTGGGGGGTGAAGTCAACAATTACCGAACTCAACATACTATCATGCTCTCAGGATTGTTTTGACTCGATACTTCAGTATCCTGAGGTGGAACTTCAATCTTCGGTAACTGATTGAAGTATCGAGTGTGGTGGTGTGAAGATTACACGAACCTTACCTTCCCTAATCATAACAATGATGTCTTCATTTTGCTCTTAACATTTATTTATCTATAGACTTGCGCCTTTATAAAACAAGCTAGGTGTTCACAGTTTACTCTTCTGTTTATAG